>NZ_CFIDRX010000254.1:0-4331 GCF_984433645.1 Marisediminitalea sp. | reverse complement strand
ACTTTAACATCGTTGTAGTTCTTAACGCCGATACCACATTCCATACCGTTACGTACTTCCTGTACGTCGTCTTTGAAGCGGCGCAGTGATTCAAGTTCACCTTCGTAAATAACTACGTTTTCACGTAGTACACGAATTGGGTTACTGCGTTTAACAATACCCTCGGTAACCATACAACCTGCAATGGCACCCAGTTTAGGTGACTTAAACACGTCACGTACTTCAGCAAGACCAATGATTTCCTGTTTGAACTCTGGTGCAAGCATACCGCTCATGGCCGCTTTCACTTCGTCAATCAGGTCATAGATAACGCTGTAGTAACGCAGATCAATTTCTTCAGCTTCAATCACTTTACGCGCAGTTGCATCGGCACGGACGTTAAAGCCCACAACGATAGCGCTTGATGCAGCCGCTAAGCTTGCATCAGTTTCAGTGATACCACCTACACCACTACCTACGATGTTCACTTTCACTTCGCTGGTAGACAGTTTAATCAGTGATTCAGAAATGGCTTCAACAGAACCCTGTACGTCCGCTTTCAATACGACGTTCAGTTCACTTACGTCACCGGCTTCCATGTTCGCAAACATGTTTTCCAGTTTCGCTTTCTGCTGACGCGCCAGTTTCAGCTCACGCTTCTTCTGATGACGCTTACCAGCAACTTCACGTGCTTTACGTTCGTCTTGTACAACCAGCGCATCTTCACCGGCTACAGGTACACCAGACAGACCTAAAATCTCTACCGGAGTAGATGGGCCAGCCAGCTTAACGTCATTACCGTTTTCGTCGCGCATCGCACGAACACGGCCGTACTCTTCGCCACACAGTAAGATATCACCTGCTTTCACTTCACCTTCCTGAACCAGGACAGAAGCGATTGGACCACGGCCTTTATCCAGACGTGATTCGATAACAATACCGCGACCCGGACCTGTTGGGGTTGCCTTCAGGTCAAGTACTTCAGCTTGTAAAGAAATGGCTTCCAGCAGCTCGTCAACACCCATACCGGTTTTCGCCGATACGTTAACGAACTGGTGCTCACCACCCCACTCTTCCGAGATAACTTCTAACTGAGACAACTCAGTTTTAACGCGATCCGGATCAGCGGTTTCTTTATCCATCTTGTTCACAGCGATAATCAGCGGTACACCTGCTGCGCGGCTGTGTTGTACCGCTTCTTTAGTTTGCGGCATAACACCATCGTCAGCGGCAACAACCAGCACAACGATATCAGTCGCTGTTGCACCACGTGCACGCATTGCGGTAAACGCGGCGTGTCCAGGTGTATCCAGGAAGGTAATTTTACCTAAATCTGTTTCTACACTATAAGCACCAATGTGCTGGGTAATGCCACCCGCTTCGCCTGCTGCCACTTTGGCACGACGAATATAATCAAGCAGTGAGGTTTTACCGTGGTCAACGTGACCCATGATGGTAACAACCGGTGCACGGGTAGATTTCTCACCTGCACCTGAGCCTGCCAGCAATTCATCTTCAAGGGCGTTATCGTTAACCAGTTCGTATTTGTGGCCCATTTCTTCAACAACCAGAACGGCTGTGTCTTGGTCCAATACCTGGTTAATGGTTGCCATTTCACCCATTTTCATCATGGCTTTAATGACTTCCTGCACCTTGATTGCAAGGCGACTTGCCAGCTCACCTACAGTGATGGTTTCGCCCAGCTTAACGACGCGCTCAACCGGTGCAGCAGGCTTATTAAAGCCTTGCTTCAGGCTTTCACTTGCATTCTTCTTCGGCTTCTTACGACGACGTGAAGAACGCTCTACCTGCATATCTTCTTCGTCTTCGGCTTCCTGAGCGTAACGGTTAGAGTGCATGTGCACCTCTTCCGCTTCTTCTTTCTTACGACGCTCTTCTTCTTCTTTCCAGCGACGCTCGTTCTCTTCAGCCAGTTTGCGCGCTTCTTCAGCCGCTTTCTTAGCGTCTTCTTCAAGCTTGCGCTGTGCTTCTTCTTCCTGTTGCTTACGCAGACGTTCTTCTTCCTGACGAGCAGCTTCCTGCTCCTGCTTTTCTTCTTCCGTCAGTTCAGAATCAGCTTCAGCACGCGCAGCAGCTTCTTGCTTCGCTTTTTCAGCACGGCGCGCTTTTTCTTCTTCGGCGGCTTTGCGAGCTTCTTCTGCTTTACGCGCTTTTTCTTCAGCGGCTTTGCGCGCTTCTTCAGCTGCACGCTCTTCTGCTTCACGCTTCAGACGCGCTTCCTCTTCCTTGCGCTTCGCTTCTTCTTCCGCCAAACGTTGTTCTTCAACGTCAGTACGCTTCACGTAGGTACGCTTCTTACGTACTTCTACTTTCACCTCTTTAGACTTACCCACGCTTAACGTGCTGGTAGTCTTGCGTTTTAGTGTCATGCGAGTCGGCTCACCAGAACCGGCACCACCATGTTGCTTACTGAGATGATCTAACAGTTTGCGCTTTTCATCTTCAGTTACGCTATCGCCGGCTGCTTTTTTAATGCCAGCATCGCTAAACTGACTGACTAACCGGTCAACGCTTGTCCCGATATCACTGGCGAGTTTTTCAATGGATACATCTGCCATTACGCGTTTTTCCCCTTGTCGACCTTACTCTTCGTTGAACCAGACTTTGTTTCGTGCGGCCATGATCAACTCACCCGCTTTCTCTTCGTCCAGTCCTTCTAATTCACAGATATCATCAGTACCCTGCTCTGCCAGAGCTTCCAGGTCTGTAATACCTTTACTTGCCAGCACAAATGCAACGTGTCTTTCCATACCTTCCAGGTTCAGCAACTCTTCAGTTGGCTCAGACCCTTCCAGTGATTCTTCGTTGGCAAGTGCTTTTGTGGTCAGTGCGGCACGAGCGCGGTTACGCAGCTCTTCTACAGTGTCTTCGTCCAGTCCTTCGATTGCTAACAGCTCGCTAACCGGCACGTAAGCAACTTCTTCCAGTGTGGTGAAACCTTCGTCTACCAGCACTGACGCGAATTCTTCGTCGATGTCCAAACCTTCCACAAATGTGCCAAGTACCTTGGCGTTTTCTTCTTCGTGCTTCTTATTGAGATCCTCAACGGTCATTACGTTAAGTTCCCAACCGGTCAGCTGACTGGCCAACCGTACGTTCTGGCCACTCCGGCCAATAGCTTGCGCCAGGTTGTCGGCTTCAACCGCAACGTCCATAGTGTGGCTGTCTTCGTCTACAACGATTGAGGCCACTTCAGCAGGCGCCATCGCGTTAATAACGAATTGTGCAGGGTTTTCATCCCACAGTACGATATCAACACGCTCACCGCCCAATTCACCGGATACAGCCTGTACACGAGAACCTCGCATACCTACGCAAGCCCCTACCGGGTCAAGGCGTTTGTCGTTGGTTTTAACGGCAATCTTGGCGCGAGAACCCGGGTCACGGGCTGCTGATTTAATTTCCAGTGTCTCTTCTGCGATTTCCGGTACTTCCAGACGGAACAGTTCGACCAGCATTTCTGGATGCGTACGGCTCACAAACAATTGCGCACCGCGGGCTTCCGGACGAATTACATACAGTAAGCCGCGAACCCGATCGCCTGGACGGAATGTTTCGCGCGGTAACATGTCGTCGCGGTAAATCACGCCTTCTGCGTTATTACCCAGGTCAACAATGATATTGTCACGGTTAACTTTTTTAACGGTACCTGTTACCAGCTCACCCACTTTGTCTTCGTATTCCGCAATCATTTGCGCGCGCTCAGCTTCACGTACTTTTTGTACGATCACTTGCTTGGCGGTTTGCGTGGTAATACGGTCAAACGCAATGGATTCAATCTGTTCTTCTACAAAATCGCCAACCTGAATATCAGGCTCATCGATTTGAGCAGCAGACAGTGTCATTTCAGCGAAGGGATTTTCCTGCGGCTGGTCGTCAGGAATGACCTGCCAGCGGCGGAACGTGTCGAAGTCACCGGTGTCGCGATGAATGCTGACACGCACTTCGATTTCACCTTCATTTTTCTTTTTCGTGGCGCTTGCAATGGCATATTCTAAGGCCTCGAAAATCTTCTCTCTAGGCACTTGTTTTTCATTAGAAACGGCTTCAGCCACTAACAAAATTTCTTTATTCATCTTTGCCTCACTGGTTGCATTCCCGACTGGGAAGCAGGTCTCATTTCGTTATTATTCGAATGTTGGAACCAAATTACCTTTTTCAATCCCGGCAACGGGTAACGCAAATTGTTCTCCGTCGATCTCGATTGTTAGCGTTGCATTTTCGCACGCCAGTAATTTCCCTTTAAAATTGCGTCGGTTATCCAAAGGCAAGGCCATTTTGACAGCGACGATTTCGCCCACCACTTTCGCATAATGCTGTTCAGTGAACAG
>NZ_CFIDRX010000253.1:0-4522 GCF_984433645.1 Marisediminitalea sp. | reverse complement strand
GCTGTTGCCGGGAATGAGCGTTAGAGTGGTTTTCCCCAGTGAGGAGATTGCGCATGCGAACTAAAGCCATATTGTTGTTAACCACGCTAATAGTAGCCTGTTCCGATCAAAGTGGAACGTCGGTTCAAACAGCCCGAGTTTTAAAACAACCACTCACCGCCTCCGGCGAGATTGTTTCATTAAATACCGCCAGTATTTCGCCCCCCTCGGTACGGGGCATGTGGCAAATGAAAGTGCAGTTTCTGGTGCCGGAAAACGCCCATGTGAAAGAAGGTGATATGTTGGTGAAGTTTGACGACCAACAGCTCAAAACTAAGTTAATTGAGCAACGCAGCGAACTGGAAGCGGAATCAAAAAACTACCAGACCAAGCAGTTAGAAGACGAAGCAAAGCTGGAAGAGCTCAAGCTGGCTCTGGCTGAAGCACAAATGAACTACGATAAGCAGAAGCGGCTGGTAGAGATAGTCGATGTGGCAACCAAACGCGTAGAAAAAGAAAAACAGCGCAAAGAATTCGAAATAGCGCAGTCCAAATTAGCCCAGGCCCAACAACAGCTGGAGCAGTTTACCACGTCTCGTTCGCTGAACGACGAGCTGGCCAGGAGTAAAATAAACCGCCTGCGTACAAAGCTAAGCCGAACCCAAAGCAATATTGATAAGTTGCAAATCAAAGCGCCTAAAGCCGGGTTAATCATGTATAAAGCTGATCCCGAAGGCAATAAAACCGCAGTGGGTGACACGGTATGGATGGGACGGACGTTACTAACTATCCCCTCACTTGATGCACTGGCGATTAAAGCCCAGTTCGATGAAGCGGATACCGCTAAGCTAGCGCCTGGCACCGAGGTTAAGGTCACTCTGGATGCCTACCCGGAAATCCCCTATTCAGGCACCATCGTCTCATTGGGCGAAGCCTACAAAGAAAAATCGTCGACCAACCTGAGTATTGTATTTGATGTTGAGATAACACTGCACCAGATAGACGACAAACGCATGCGGCCCGGCATGAAAGCGAAAATAGAAGTGTTGGAGGCAAAAGCATGAATCGTTTGCTGATCATTTCGTTATGCAGTTGGCTGCTGTCTGGCTGCGACGACACGGAAGCGGTAATTCCCACCTATGAGGTTCGCCAACAACCCTTTGAGTTATCGGTGCCCATGAAAGGCGAGCTCGAAGCCGCTCAGGCCACAGCCATTGGTGTACCCAGTCGACGTCCAATGACGATCGCCTGGCTCGAACAGGAATATACTCAGGTCAAGAAGGGCCAACTGGTTGCCAAATTCGACGCTGAGCAACTCAGTTTAGATTTGCGTAAGGAAATGCTTGCCATCATGTTGCTCGAAGAAGACATGAAATTAAATCGTGAAAGCCTCACCACGGCCGAACAGGAAGTGAACGTTGACAAGGCGCTGGTTGTGAAGGAATTTGCCTTCGCAGACGAATTCAGCGTAGATGACCTTCGGGTTTATTCCCAGTTGGAAATCATCGAAAACATGCAGAATAAAGAATACCTCGGCGCCAAAGACGAATACCTGGACTGGAAAAAAGACAGCGTCGTAGAACAAAACACCAGCGCTATCGACGTTATCGCCATTCGCAAGCAAGGTAGCCAGGCAAAGTATGACCAGATCAAAATGGCCATGGACACGCTGGAAATTCGCGCTCCCTACGACGGCATGCTGGTGTATGAATCTAACTGGCGCGGGGAAAAGCCAGCTATTGGAGAAACCGTGTTTCCCGGTCGCCCTATCGCTAAAATTCCGGATATGTCCGCCATGCAGGCAAAAGGGTTTGTGCTCGACAAAGAAGCCATTGACCTTGCCCCCGGGCTACCCGTTTCAATTACCCTGGATGCCTACCCCGATCAGGTATTCCATGGAAAAGTAAAAGAAGTGGCAGGGTTTTCCCGCACCATCTCTCGCAATAATCCCACAAAGTATTTCGAGGTTACCGTCAGTCTCGACGACCAATCGTCCAGGCTACTCACACCAGGTCGGAAACTGCATGCCAGTATTAAAGTCAGCGAAGGGGAAACCCGCCTGACGCTGCCCACTCAGGCTATTTACAGCGATCAAGGAGTTAACTTTGTATTTAAGCAACAGGGCGATCAATTCGTCAGACAACGTATAGCAGTAGGCCAGAAAAACCTGTTTATGGTAGAGGTGACAGAAGGGCTAACCGAAGGCGATGTCATTGCCCTTGCTTACAAGGAGTTATTGTAATGGCCGGAACATTAAATGCCGCAACCCTCAAGTTACTGATAGGCGACGCCCTGAATGAATTGCTGTCGCAAAAACTGCGCACTTTTCTAACGTTACTAGGCATGATTTTTGGTGTGGGTGCCGTGATCGCCATGCTGAATATAGGCAAAGGCGCGGAACGGGAAGCGCTGAAAATGATTGGCGCTATGGGCTTACAAAACCTGATTGTCGAAGCGCACAGCTACAACAAAGAAGAGTTACAGGAAATACGTGAAGAGTCACTTGGCCTCACCTATTCAGATGTGCAGGCCGCGCTACATACCCTGCCCTTTATAACTGGCTACAGTGCGGAGAAGCAAATCAAGCTGTTCGCCCTTTACAGTGATTTCGCCAAAGCCGATGCGACCGCCGTTGGCGTTACCGCCAGTTACTTTACCCTGGCCAGTATGCAAACCAGTCAGGGCCGGTTGCTCAGCCCGGAAGACGAAAAACGCGTTGCACAAGTGGCGGTATTAGGCTCAGATGTTGCCCGAAACTTATTCGCCGATCAGGATCCCATCGGCCAGTACGTAAAAGTCAATCACCTGTGGTTTGAAGTGGTGGGCGTGTTAGCGACACCTGACTTTAATAAAGATGCGTTTCAGGGCGTCAAATTAGGGGGAGATCGCAATCAGGTTTTCGTTCCGCTGGCAACAAGCCAGATGAAGCTGAGTGCCGAGCCTCTTGCCAATGAACTGGACGTCGTAAAACTACAAGTTGACGAAGATTACTCCACTGTTCTCGCGGCAAAAGCGGTAACCCAATTGCTCAGTCAACGTCATGCCGGCGTTGAGGATTACCAATTAATTATTCCGGTACAACTACTGGCACAACAGGAAAACACCCAGCGTATTTTCAATATTGTTATGGCCTGTGTTGCCGGTATCTCACTGTTAGTGGGCGGCATCGGGATCATGAATATTATGTTGGCCAATGTGTTGGAACGCACCCGGGAAATCGGCTTACTGCGCGCTGTTGGCGCAACCCAACGCGACATTAAATTGCAGTTTATTACTGAGAGTTTTGTGATTTCTGTTGTCGGCGGGTTGCTGGGGATCGTATTTGGTCTGGTGCTGTCGGAGATCATTGGTTTTTACTCTGAATGGGCGGTAAGCTGGTCACTTACAGCCATTGTGCTTTCGGTGTCTATTTGCTTGCTGGTCGGTGTCGGCTTCGGTGTGTTTCCGGCAATCAAGGCGTCGAAGCTCAATCCGATTGATGCGCTACACACCGATTAGGCGTCGTTGCTAAGCTAGCCGGGCGTGGCCATTGTTCATAAAGAAAGGGAATGAAGCATGAACAAACTATTGAGCAGTTTACTACTTTTCATTGTAACGACGTCGGTCTGTGCATTTGATAAAGACAAACTCGACGCTTACCTGGCAACAATAGAAGCAAATGACAAGGCGATGTTGTCTTTGGCTATTACTAAGGACGGAAAGCCGGTCTATCAACGCGCAATTGGCTTTGCAGACATCGCCAGCCAGAAAAAAGCCAGTACCGACACCCTGTATCGTATTGGCTCCATCACAAAAGTGTTTACTTCTGTGATGATTTTTCAGCTCATCGACGAAGGCAAGCTGTCGCTAACCACCCCGCTCGCGCAATTTTACCCCGACGTGAAAAACGCAAGTGACATCACCATTGCCATGCTGTTAAGTCATCGTAGTGGGATCCACAATTTCACCAACGTGCCTGACTACGTGGAATACATGACTCAGCCAAAAACCAAGCAAGACATGCTGAGTATTATTGAAACCATGGACAGTGATTTTCCACCAGGGAGTAAGGCAAGTTACTCTAACAGCGGCTACGTTTTATTGGGGTATATTTTGGAAGACGTCACCGGTGATAGCTATGCAAATCAGTTAAAGCAGCGCATAACCAGTAAGCTTGGCCTGCAACACACGGTATTTGGTGAGCCCATTCAGGTGCAGCTCAACCACGCCAATTCATACAGTTTCCAGGCGTCCTGGACGCCTGCTACCCTAACCGATATGAGCATTCCTCATGCTGCAGGCGCAATCAGCGCGACGCCCACTAACGTGGCAGTATTTTTAAGCCATCTGTTTGAAGGTAAGTTACTCTCTGCCGCATCATTGGCAAAAATGAAAGAGATTAATCAGGGGTACGGTCACGGTTTATTTCAGTTCCCGTTTTTTGAACGCAAGGCGTATGGCCATACTGGCGGCATTGATGGGTTTAGCTCGCAAAGTGCGTATTTTGAAAGTGATGATGTAGCTGTGGTACTCACTGCCAATGGCCTGAATTACCCGCTAAATG
>NZ_CFIDRX010000252.1:0-4546 GCF_984433645.1 Marisediminitalea sp. | reverse complement strand
AGGTGGGGTTCACACCCCCGTTGCTCTGGCAGAGCTCCCGCTGATTCATGAACACAAATTCTTGTATCTCGGCCCTTGGGCGGCGGGCACCAGTATTATCGACAACGAGTATTCGCCCAGCTTTGTTTTTCGCATTTCTGTTCGCGACGCAGAAGCCGCCAAAGTGATGCTGCGCCATGCAGCGTCACGCGGTATAACCCGGATCGCGTTAGCATTGGAGCGCACTGGCTGGGGCCGCTCTAACCTAGCGTCTCTGGAGCAACACAGTCAGGCTTATGGCATTACCATCACCACGGTGCAATGGGTTAACTGGCGGCAGGAGTCCTTTCAACAGGAAATGGATGCAATAATGGAAAGCGAAGCAGAGGCATTATTTTTGGTGGTTAATGCACCTGAGGGAGTGATGATTGCCAATACCATGCTGCAACAAAGTACGCCCATCCCCATGATCTCGCACTGGGGCATTGCTGGCGGCGATTTTGTGGCCAAACTGGGGCTTGCCACGTTGAATAAGTTAGACTTTGCGGTTTTACAAACCTTCAGTTTTGAACGTAACCCCGATGGTGCAGTTGAACGACGCGTATTTAATGCTTATCGCGAACGGTTTGACGCTCATGCTCAACCAGATAGTATTCTGGGTGTCGTAGGGCTGGCCCATGCTTATGATTTAGTTCATATTCTGGCAAAAGCCACAGAACAGGCCGGCTCGCTGAATTCAGACGAAATACGCATGGCGTTGGAAAAAATGACAGAACACAAGGGTTTGATAAAACACTATGCGCCGCCGTTTAGTCCTACTCGCCACGATGCGCTGTTTGCCGATGACTACTTTATGTCATACTACAACGCGCTTGGACATTTAGTGCCTTTTACCGAGGATAATTGATGCCGCGTTTGCCATCGCTCAGGCAATATCTTCAACGCATAATGCTGCCCAAGCTGGCGGCCATTCTGGTGGTATTCACAATACTGATTTTTTCAACGGTATTTTTCACCGCGAACCGCCACATAGCAGAAGTACACCAAGGTTACCTTGACGACCTGACCGACAGTATTGAGCGAAGCATTGATTTAACCCGCACCGAACTGTCGAATATCGCAAACAACGACTTACTGGTTAACGGGCTAATCGACGTAGAATACCAACAGTATTATCTGCCTCTGTTTATTCAGTCCCTGCAAATTACCGGAGATCGCAACTTAAGTCTGGCGTTGTTCAATTTCTCGGGTGAGCGGTTGTTGTTTAAAAACTGGGACGAGCGGGTCCCTAAGCACTACCTGAAAGCCTGGCAACAGCAAGTACTCAGTGATGCAGACACCTATACCTCGGTAAATGATGACGGCGTATTTATTGCCGCCCCTGTTATGATAAACGGCATGGCCGAGGGTGCGCTGGCACTGTATGTCGACTCATTGCACTGGGTAGTAAGTGATCGCCCGAACGTGGCTACGCAGCTTGTGATTGGCGAAGAAGGAAAGGTGTTGTATTCCAGTCGTCCCAAGCAGTTTCCGGTCGGCACGGAATTCGATACCCTGGATTTAGATGCACAGTACATTGCCAATACAAAGTGGGAAAACTTTCGTCTGGTTAGCTTCGAGCCGGTTATAGATGCCTACAACAACATCTTCTGGCTCATTCCCATCCTGGCACTTGCGGTAGTCTCAATTATCTTAACCAGTCTTTATAGCGTCAGAGCCGCCGCGAACTTGTCTTCACTGACTTTGCAACGTCTACACGAAAACCTCGAACACCAAATCGACAATACTCAGGGCAACAGCGAGATCCGCCAGGAGCCTACCCTGGAAATGTCGCAAATACGCCACGCCTTCGAACAACTCATCGACAGCGTTAACGACCTGTCACTGTCGAACAACCGGTTCAGCAACATCATTAACTCGATGGAAGAGATGTTAATGGTCGTCAATAACGATAATCAGCGACTGCTGTCTAACTCGGCGTTCACCCACTTTCTGGAGCATTATCAGCAATCACTGGATGACATTATTGAAAACGTGCTTCACCTGGCAATACGTACCGACAAGAAACTACAACTGAGCTACCAAAAACCGTCTGGTGAAACCTTGCACGTTAGCTGGAATGCCAGCCCTATGCTAAACACTGAGGGCGAATTCATTGGGCATATTCTAGTAGGCGAGAACATTACCCAGCGGGTTATTCTGGAAAAAGACGTGCTTATTCGCACCCGGGCAATGAACGAAGCGACAGTGAGTATAGTCATTTCCGACGTTACTCAGCCCGACAACCCGCTTATTTACGTAAACAGCGCATTTGAAAAACTTACGGGTTACCGGAAGGCCGAAGTAATTGGCAAGAACTGTCGATTGCTGCAAGGCCCGAATACTAACCCGGAGCACATTCAGCAAATATCAGAAGCGCTCCAAGCCGGAAAAGGCGTAGAAATTACCCTGCTTAACTACCGCAAAGACGGTTCTGAGTTTTACAATCAACTCACGCTGTCACCAATTCAGCAGCGCGATGGCTCGGTCTCACACTTCATCGGTATTCAGCAGGATGTGACACTGCAGGAACAAACATCCCGCTATTTGGAAGAAGCTAAACTTCGGGCCGAGGAGTCTACCCAGCTCAAATCCCGTTTCCTGGCCAGTATGAGCCACGAAATTCGCACGCCCATTAATGGTATCTATGGCATGTTGGGCCTGTTGAACAACGGTAACCTGGATGAAGCACAACAAAACTATGTGCGCATGGCACGCCAGAGTACCAAAGACCTGTTGCACATTATCAACGATATTTTAGATTTCTCGAAAATTGAAGCTGGCAAATTGCTGGTAGAACGGCATGATTTCAACTTGGAGGCATTGCTAAACGAAACCATTGAGCATTATGCGTTTGAAGGTGAGTCCAAAGGGATCCCGGTTGAATTACATTGTTCATTGAGCGAAACATGGGTCAGTGGTGATACTGTCCGCATTCGTCAGATCATCAGCAACTTGCTGAGCAATGCGGTGAAGTTTACCAGCGAAGGAAAAGTCTCAGTCAACGTATCGATAGAACGCGCCGACGATCACTATCGCTTTGATTGTGAAGTATCCGATACCGGTGTAGGCATCGATGCGAGCAAACTCGACAATATCTTTTCCCTGTTTAGCCAGGAAGATGAATCTACGACCCGTCAGTTTGGTGGTACCGGACTGGGACTGGCCATCAGTAAACAATTGATACAACTGATGGGCGGCGATATTGAGGTCAGCAGCAAGAAAGGCCAGGGCAGTAAATTTAAGTTTCACATACTGCTGTATCCGCCGCTGGAAGCCAGGATACAAACAACCGCAAGCAGTGAAACTGATGCCGTCGAGTCATTTGCCAAGAGCAACAGCAAGCCACTGATTTTGTTAGTAGAAGACAATAACATTAACCAGGTAGTGGCTCGTGAACACCTGAGCGACTGCCGGGTTATGGTAACGACCAACGGCCAACAAGCTCTGGAAGCACTGCAAGGCGCGAAAGCCCATTTCGACCTGATCCTGATGGACTGTCAGATGCCTGTAATGGATGGCTATGAAGCAACCCGCCGGATCCGCGCCGGTGAAGCCGGAGAGCGTTACCAGCAAACCCCCATCATTGCCCTGACCGCCAATGCCATGAAAGGTGACCGTGATACCTGTATTGCCGCAGGCATGAACGACTACATCAGTAAACCGTTTAACGAATCAGAATTGCGTCAGAAAGTGTGGCAGTGGTTTCACATTGCCCACGCTGAATAATCCTGGTGACAGCTGGATCTGGTGTCTGGCACAGACCTGTGTAACACTGAGAGTGATCTAAATCATCCCATTGCCGTTAACGGTATTCTTTTATATATTTTTTCACACTGAGATTATGGACGCATCGCTCAATAAGGTAACTGATACTTCAACCCGGCATTTCCGCTTCTTCGACTTTATGTTGGCCGCTACCTGCATTTTAATTGTCTGCTCTAACATCATAGGTGCGGGCAAGGTTGCAGAAATAGCAGGCTTTACATTCGGTGCCGGGGTCATTTTCTTCCCACTGTCTTATGTATTAGGCGATGTGCTTACCGAAGTGTACGGCTACCAACGCGCGCGCCGGGCAATTTGGGCGGGATTCTTCGCAGCAGCATTTGCCGCTTTTATGGCTTGGTTTATTACCGAGATGCCACCTGCGTCAGGATGGAATTCGGATGTCGGCGGTATCACGCGTCAGGACAGCTTTGCAATGAATTTTGGCCAGGCCCCGCGTATTGTGCTGGCGTCAGTACTGGCTATCTGGCTGGGCGAGTTTGCCAATGCCTTTGTAATGGCAAAAATGAAAGTCATGTCCAAAGGCAAAGCACTCTATCAACGCACCATTGGTTCAACCATTGTCGGTCAGGCTGTAGATTCAGCGGTGTTTTACCCCATCGCGTTTTGGGGTATCTGGACACCAGAGCTTATTCTTACCGTAATGCTCACCAATTACGCGTTAAAAGTATTGTGGGAAGTGCTGCTCACGCCGGTCACTTACAAAGTCATAGCGGTATTAAAACGTGCCGAAGGGGTAGAT
>NZ_CFIDRX010000251.1:0-4552 GCF_984433645.1 Marisediminitalea sp. | reverse complement strand
TTTATAAACGGGCAACACATTGGCGGCTGCGACGATATGTACGCGTTAGAGCGAGAACAAAAGCTGGACCCGCTGTTGGCCCAATAATTTAATAACGATTATATAAATTCCATAGGTAATATCATGTCTGACGAAAATCAAACAAATCAAGAGAACGCAGCAGCAGGCGCACAAGGCCAGGCTCCACAATTCAACATCCAGCGCATTTACACCAAAGACATCTCTTTTGAGTCGCCAAATGCACCAGGCATCTTTACCAAAGAATGGAAGCCAGAAATTAAACTGGATATCGATACGGCAACCAACAAGCTGGACGGCAACCTGTTTGAAGTTATCCTGTCTGTTACCGTAACTGCCAGCATGGGCGAAGAAACTGCGTTCCTGTGTGAAGTTCAGCAAGCCGGTATTTTCATGATTGGCGAGATGCCAGAAGCGAACAAAGCACACATGCTGGGTTCATTCTGCCCAACTACGCTGTTCCCATACGCGCGTGAAACTATTTCAAACCTGGTTAACCGTGGCACCTTCCCTCCACTGAACCTTGCACCGGTTAACTTCGACGCAATCTTTGCCGCTTACATGCAAAAGCGTGCTCAGGAAGCACAACAAGCGTCACCACAGCTAGACGCTTAATCTCATCGCATGAATCAAGCATCGGTTACGGTACTCGGAGCGGGGTCTTATGGCACCGCTCTGGCGATTTGCCTTGCCCGCAATGGCACTCCCACGCTGCTGTGGGGGCGCGACACACAGCAGCTCAGCGATATGGCTGCTGGCCGCCAAAACCAGCGCTATTTGCCCGACATCCCCCTGCCAGACAGTTTACTTATTGAACCCGATCTGACTAAGGCGATTGCAGCTAGCAGAGATATTCTGGTCGTGGTGCCCAGCCATGCGTTTAAAGGCATGCTGGAAACCATAGCGCCCATGTTAACGCCATCGCAACGCATTATATGGGCGACTAAAGGGCTTGAGCCGGGCACAGGCAGGCTGCTTAAAGATGTAGCGCAAGATGTGCTGGGCGAGGGTTACCCGTTAGCCGTGCTGTCTGGCCCCACATTTGCCAAAGAAATGGCAGCGGGCTTGCCAACAGCAATATCCCTGTCGTCTACTGACGATGCGTTTATTGACGATATGGCCGCTAAGCTCCACTGTACCAAGTCATTTCGGGTGTATAAAAACCCGGATTTCACAGGTGTTCAATTAGGCGGCGCAGTTAAGAATGTGATTGCCATTGGCGCAGGACTGGCCGACGGTCTGGGCTTTGGTGCAAACGCAAGAACGGCATTGATTACCCGAGGCTTAGCTGAATTAACGCGCTTGGGTGTTAAAGCCGGCGCACAGCCAGAGACCTTTATGGGCATGGCCGGGTTAGGTGACTTAGTGCTGACCTGTACCGACAATCAATCGCGGAACCGCCGTTTCGGATTAGCGCTGGGTAAAGGCGTGTCGGTTGAGCAAGCGATGACCGATATTGGTCAGGTAGTAGAAGGCTACCGCAATACCGAAGAAGTCAAAGCATTGGCAGAACACCTTGATGTAGAAATGCCTATTTGTGAGCAAATCTACGCGGTACTGTATCAGGGTAAGTCACCCAAAGACGCAGCACTGGCCTTATTGGGACGCTCACTAAAAAGCGAATAAATTCCGATGCAGGCTATCTGGCCTGCTCGTATCCAAACTGACGCCAGGATTCATAGACGAAAACCGAGACGGCGTTCGACAAATTCATACTGCGACTGTCTGGTAACATGGGAATGCGAACCCGTTGTGCCGGTGGCAGTGATTCAATGATGTCGTCGGGTAATCCGCGGGTCTCGGGCCCAAACAATAACGCATCACCTGCCTGATACTGCACATCAGAATGAAATGCCTTACCTTTGGTGGTGCACGCAAACACCCGCTTGGGATTCCGCTCCGCTAAATAGGTTTCAAAATTGGCGTAGCGTTTTACTTCTGCAAATTCGTGATAATCCAATCCAGCCCTGCGCACGCGCTTGTCGTCCCAGTCAAAGCCAAGAGGTTCGATTAAGTGCAGTGCATAGCCCGTGTTCGCACATAAGCGAATAATGTTACCCGTGTTGGGCGGAATTTCCGGTTGATAAAGCACAATATCCAGCATGACTTAATTCCTGACAGGTTGCGGCAGAGGGCCCGCATTATGCGAGTTTTCAGACGTTGCGTCAAAGTGCGGTAACAGGGCTAGAAGTCGGAGTTAAAAAAGCTCACTATCTGACGCATCACCGGTGTGCGGATAACATCCTGCTCAATAAGTATTTCGTGCTTCGCACCCGCTACCGATACCCACTTGGCATTGGGCATATTGCTGACCACGCGCTGCTGTCGCTGGTTATCGACCACGCCATCCCGCTCAGCGCTAAAAACAGTCACAGGTAGTGTGAGTTCACTGGCGTGTTGTTCAATCTGCCACATTGCTGCACTGGCTGCCGCCAACCACTCAGGCGTAACACCGCCGAGCTGAATTTCCGGCTGCTGAGTATACAGTTCCCGAAACAGCTTATAACGCGCCTCACTGCCGGTTAACCGGTTCGTTGCAAAAGGCTCTTCGTGATAGTTACGCTGACCAAAAAAATAACCACTGGCCCCTGGCACACAGGCGTTATACAGGCGATTTACTGTAATGAGTGTAGACGCCAACCACTGTGGCATTGCAGGCCGAATACCAAACATGGGCGCACAAAATACCACCCTCGAAAACACTTTAGGCATAGACAATACCGTAAGCGCGCCAATGGCCGAGCCCATGGAATGACACAACAGATTCAGGCTGCCTTGCTGATTGGGGATCACTACCTCATTTAAAAAGTGCTGCATGTCGGCAACGTATTCGTCGAAATGATTTACGAAGCCCAGGTGAGGATTGTCGCGCATTCTGCCAGATAACCCCTGACCGCGGTGATCGAGTATAAAAACCGCAAAGCCCTGATGGTAGAGGTCATATATGACCTCCTGATACTTCAGCAACGACTCTATACGGCCCGAACTGATAACCACCGACGCATGCGCACTTTCAGGTACACAATAGGCATAGTGCACCTGTATGTCCCCCTGCCCGGTAAAACGGCCTTGCGACACGCACTGTTGCCAAAACGGCGTTATAGATTGCGCGTAATCCTGCTGCAGGGTAGGTTCGGTAAAATACGAATAATTATTCTCGCTCATTCCCTAAGGGTACGGTAATTGTGACAACCAGACCACCAGAATCTCCCGGTTTAGCGCTTATGGTGCCCCGGTGTAAGGCTATAGCCGCCTGCGCGATGGCCAGTCCAAGACCCACGCCCCCTGATTTGCGCTCCCTCGATGCCGAAGGTCGGTAGAATGGCCTGAAGATCTCTTCGCATTCCTGTGGCGTTAGCCCAGGTCCGTCGTCCTGAACAACCAGCGTAACCTGATCATCCTTCACGGTAAATGCTGCCTCAACCTGCGTATCTGCATAACGAATGGCATTGCGCAGGACGTTTTCTACTGCGCTGTTTAATTGCGTAGCATCTGCTCTCAGAACAATGTCCGGAATCTCATCACAATTGAAATGTTTACTGTTGGTGCTTGCCTCAAAGGCCGCATCCTGAAACAACTCGCGCATAGTTTCCCGCAAATTCACTTTACCTAACGCCGGCTTGCCAGCTTCTGCGCGTGTCAGTTGCAACAGTTGATTGATCAGTGCTTCCATACGAATCGCTTCACGCTCGATCCGGTCAAGCGTTGGTGTATCCACCTCCTGCTGATGAGCCAGACCAATCGCCATTTGCATTCGAGCTAGCGGTGAACGCAGCTCGTGAGAAATATCAGCCAGCAAACGCTTCTGTCCCGACCACATTGTCGATAACTGCTCTGCCATTAAATTAAAGTCTGCTGCCAGTTCACCGATTTCATCGCGTCTGAATGCCTTGATGTCAGTTCGTGCCTGCCAATCACCCTCGGCTAACTTTCGGCCAGTGTGCTGTAAGTGCCTAATGGGGCGCACAATAGACTTAGCAAACAACCAGCAGAACAATGCGGAAATAATCACGGCAGTCGGAATTAACCAGGTGAACAAGCGCTCCGGACCACCTTTGCCGTCTGGATGACGCCAGAATACGGCATGAGATGTGCCGTTGAAGTCTACCAGCACAGGTCCCACCGCAACCATTGGCCCTAACTGCACCGAAATATAATTAGACTGACGGGCAAATTGTGCCAGCAGGTTTTCTTCATCCTGACGCAGTGGCGGCCCACCGTCACTCATCACCCTGCCAGTGTCCAGGTTAACCGAAATGAACGAACGCCGTTTTCGAATACTTAAGTCGCGCAAAAGCGGTCTGAAACGGTCGTAATCAGCTTTACGCATTTCCAACTCGTTCACCATAGACACCAATTCCTGAATATCGGTATTACTGGGCTGCTCAATCTGAAATGGCTGATAGAACATTCTGGCCAACCAGGCCGACGTGACAGCCGTTAATACCAGCGTTACCCAGAACCAAAGAAAAAGGCGCCCAACAAGGCGCCGCGTAGGATTAATAAACGCTCAAAATTTCATGATTGCTGCCGC
>NZ_CFIDRX010000250.1:0-4578 GCF_984433645.1 Marisediminitalea sp. | reverse complement strand
ACCATTTTTAAACCATACCCCGCTAAAAAGGGCGCGAAATAATAACAGAAAAGATTCACTGAAGGTAGTTCGATTTTGAATTATTTTTGACTAATTCAAGAAAAAAGCAGGCTAACACAGCAAATGTGCTGTGTTTCAAGGTTCAGACTACTTGTTAAGCCTCAGACAGGCCGGAATTTCACTGTTCCAAGCAGTATGGGGGCAGATGTGTAAACATCAATACGAGCGCGTATATTATCGTTTTTATATGCTCTTGGACAACAAAAATCGCCGGGCTAGCCCGGCGATTTATTTTACAGGTCATTTTTAAGGTGTTTAGTCAGTCGCGACTAGTCTACGACTACGATTTCATATCCTGAGGCGTTGTCAGACGGTTCTACAGTAATAATATAGTTTGTATCTTCATTGAATCCGGTCAGTGGCAAGCGATACAATAAGTATTGCTCGTCATTGTTGTCTTCGTGCACAGCAATGATTTCATAGTAGTCCGCAGGCACAACATCAGTGTCGGTTTCAGTGAACTCTACGTTCTGGACACTGTATTCTGCCGTGTCGATAGTTTCATCGTGTCGCACCAGGTAAAAGTCCACATCGTCGTAGTCTTCCACCAGGTTTACAAAGTTGATGGTCTTGTCGTAGGCCTGCGACAACGAGCTCTCTACAAAACTCAGTGACGCTAGTGCCCCCGCTTTTTCGTAAATCACAATCGCTTTACTCTCACTTTGATTGAGAGTGATCAGCTTGTTGTTGAATGCAGTCAGGCTGGTATCGCCAATAGACGCTGAAATACGGTAATCACCATAATTGATTTCGGTAAAGTCACTTACTTCACCCGCAGCCAACGTTAACGTAATGGCCTCTCCTTCGTCGTCGCCAGTAAAGGTAACAGTAATAGGTGAATCACTGTCCAGGCTGTTGTAAATACGGTATTGAGACAACGCATCAACATCGGTTACTTCAGACACAGTAGAGGAGTTTAGTAATACATCCATTGCCATACCATTTTGAATAGCGCCTGAGATATCACGCATTAGCAGTACATATTCAGTGTTGTAGGCAAAGTTAATCGTGGGCGTTTCAAATACAACGTCGGTCTCGCCAGGGTTAGTCAGATAAATGGTATATTCATCTTCGTTGAAGTCTTCACTGTCTGAATCGCCATCCCAGTAGGTGTATTCTGTCAGTTCACCCGCCTCGATAGTCCCTAAGTAGTTAGCGGCTTCAAACGGGTCGCCTGCATCACTCATATACAAGTCAAAGGACTGTGTTTCGTCGAGTAACACTGACGTCGCCATCAGACGGAAGTGTTCGTCCAACGTTTCACGCTTAAACTGGTACGACTCAAACGTAGGGGATTCGAAGTCACCGCGCATAATGACAACCGTTTTGTACGATTTCTTTAACTGTACGGTAAGTTCGTCAATCACCACTTCCTGATCATCTGAATCAAGACGGTAAAATTCTAACTCTAACTCACCTGAGTCCAGTGCAAGTAGCGAGCTACTGTCACCAAACTGTGCGGCGCCGAGATCATCGCCATCTAACTCGCGAAAATAAACGGTAGCCCCATTTGGTGAGCCATTGTAGAAGTGTAAATAAGCGTAGGTGTAATCACTGTTGCCACTGCTGCCTGAACCACCGCACGCGGTGAGAACACTCACTAAAAATAGCGCACTGGCAGCGCGAAACAGGGTCTTGATTAACGGGAAGTGCATAAATGTAAATGTCCTTGCAAAAAACGGAATTAACGCATCGGCGCGTATGGTACACGTGTAAAGACGCTACAGGAGCAAGGTGGTTCGCCTCTTTACACAACCTTTGCAATCACTGACATTAACAACACATTGGTAACCTTGAGACACAAAAAAGGCGGCACAAGGGCCGCCAAACTATTGGAAAACGTTCCGTTAAAATACCAGACGCGTACCTACTGTGAAGTTTCTACCCGGCAGTGGGGCCTGGTCTTTGATAAATGACGTGTGAACCCGTGCTTCTTCATCCAGCAGGTTGTTCGCGCGTGCATACACAGACCATTCGTAATTGCCTGGAATGATGTATTCCACAGAGGCGTCCAGCATGGTGTAGCTGTCTGTGGTGGTTTCATAAGACGCTACTTTGTCTTGTTCGTCATACCAGGTAATCGAGACATCAGCACTCAGGCTTTCATCCTGATAACTCAGAGTTGAGCCAAGGCGCAGCGGAGGAATTCGTGGTAAGTCCTCACTATCAATTTTAGCTCTTATGTAATCGCCGAATAAGCTGACTCGTAGCGAGTTGGTAACATCAATAAAGCCTTCTGCTTCCAAGCCGTATAGCTTGGCGTCAGCCTGACGGAAGTAATAGACCGGCAAACCTTCCTCTTCGTGCTCAGCTTCCTCTTCCACGCCCTCTTCTTCATGCTCTTCGTGTTCGCTTAACGCAATCAACCCGGTGGCGCTTTGATAAATATAGTCACTGGCATCGTTATAGAAGAATGAGAACGTGTATCCGCCCATCCCGGAAAACTTACGGAAGGTCACATCCAGATTGGTGCTAACCTCTTCTTTTACCGACTGAAGCGTATCACTCACTTCGCCTTCTTCGTCCATGTCAAACACAAGGCCAACTTCAAATGTTTGTGTAGCCAAATGCTGACCAGCAGAGAACAGCTCTTGCTGACTTGGCGCACGTTCGTTACGTGACAGGGTGACGGCTAACGAGTAGCCCGGTGTATATTCCCAGTTCACACCGGCAGACAACGAGCTGCTTACAAAGCGGTATTCATCGAAAGAAAAGGTATGTCCGTGCTCTTCTTCATGCTCGCCTTCGTGTTCTTCATCATGTTCGTCATGATCCAACTCTTCGGCTTCCAGTTCAAAGTCCATGTCCTGTGCAGTGTATTCCGTGGTTTCAATTCGACCACCAAATTCGAAGGTCGCAGAACCGACTTTCTTCTGCTCAATCAGGAAGATTGCCGCACTCTGGGTTTCGGTGGGAGGCGTGAACGCTTCTTCCCCGTCAGCGGTGTAGTCACTGTTGTGATACTGAACACCAATCACACCATGCCAGTCGGCGATGTCTTTATGGTGTGCAGTTAAACGCATATCACTGCCTTTGTTAGTGAAACGCGTGCCTACTTCGTCACCTTCCAACTCAACGTGCTCGTAATCTGTATAAGATGCAGCAAACTTAACCGTACTCAACCCGGCCATAGGTGAATACCATTCACCCGCCGCCTGATATCGGGTCATGTCGACATCCAGACGAGTCCCCTCTTCTTCGTGTTCCTCTTCCTCATGGCCTTCTTCTTCACCTTCTTCATGCTCTTCGTCATGATGGTGATGATGCCCTGGCACGCCATACAGGTTATCCAGCTTTTCTACTGCAAAACCAAAATATCCTTCGTCGTCTATCAGTGATAAACCCGCCGTAATATTGGTTGTATCCATCTGGCTGTTTTCAAGAATACCGCGCTCTTCATCTTCATCCGGTTCTGCCGAGGCGAAACCCGGAATGTCGGCATTTCCCGTCTTACGGCTGTATCCGTCTACGTGGAAGGCAAAATTGTTCTGCCCACCGTTTAGGTTAAAGCGGCCATATTTGCCGTCGTTCACGGTTGCGTAGTTTGCTTCTACCTCACCTTCTAACTCAGCAGGTACTTCAGTAGGAATGCGTTGATCAACGACGTTAACAACACCGCCAATGGCGCCACTGCCATATTGCAGCGTGGCCGGGCCGCGCAAAATTTCAACTTGTGTAGCACTACTGCTGTTGGCTGCGACGTTATGGTCCGGACCAATGCGAGATACATCAGATACATCAAGGCTGTTTTGAACGATCTTAACTCGTGGGCCGTCATTACCACGAATGACCGGGCTGCTTGATACCGGTCCAAAATAGGTACTGTGAACACCTGGGGTTTTCTTTAAAGTTTCACCCAGTGTCTCTGCCTGTATTTTACGAAGCTGATCCTGACCAATCACCGATACCGGCGTTACCGATTCGAGTACTGAAGACCCCAGGACACTGGCAGTGACCACAATGTTTTCAACTGACACTGGCGTAAGCGTAAAGTCGATAACCTGGTCAGTACTCACATTGCCGAGGTCATTATCACCGTGCACGTACTCTGATGAATACACATGCAAATGAATATGCTCAATTTTCACGTTATCAAACTGGTATTGGCCCTGTTCGTTCGTGAAGGTCACCTGCTTAGATCCTTCGATACGGACCTCTGCACCCTTTACGGGTTGGCCTTGCTGATTATTCACTGTGCCTTTTACAACCGTTGCCATGGCGGCTGGTGAACCGAGTGCTGCCATTACGGCTAAACCGATAAGTGTTTTGTTCTTCATTGACTGCTCTGTGCTAAATACTGGAATACATTCGCCTCGACTGAGACGTTATAATATAACATTACCCAATTTTGACACAGATCGTCAACTGTCATTCACCGGCAATTGTTTACGGGTTATCGCTCTGATGCGGCAAATCATGCCAAAACAGCCTGTTCAGCAATCCAATAATGCCGCTAAGAACGCACTATTCAGCAGGAAATAAAAAAAGAAAAAGAAAGAGAAACGAAAGAAATGGTGC
>NZ_CFIDRX010000249.1:0-4621 GCF_984433645.1 Marisediminitalea sp. | reverse complement strand
GTTGTCTCGAGCAAATTGCACCAGTTTTTTCATTTCACTCAGTGGCAATGTGGACCCAGTAGGATTGTTTGGGTGACATAGGGTGATCATTTTTGTACGGTCGGTCACCAGCGACTGTAATTTGCTTATATCTGGCACCCATCCTTTCGATTCATCCAAAGATGTTTCGATTACTTTTACCCCTGTTGCTTCTGCCCAACCGGCGATTTGCATGTAGTTTGGGACAACGACGATGAGTTCATCGTCTTTTTCCAACAAACTCATCACCATTAAAAAGTTTGCCTCAGCCGATCCGTTAGTGACAATAACGTTGTCAGGCCCTTTACCTAGGTACAAGTTAGCAATGGTTTGTCTTAATTCGACACTTCCGTTCGTCCAGCCATAGCCTAATTCAATGTCCAACAACGCTCGTTGCTGTTCTTCATTCAAAAGATCACTTAAATTATAGGGGTGCACGCCACTATCAGATAGATTAAGCTCTACCAGGTTTTCGTACAAAGACTGAATTCTCTCGAGGCTAAACTCTTTAATTTTCATTTATTTATATCTCTTCAATTTGTGGTCACCGATAAATCATTATAAGTAACCTCAACGTACTGAAGACATAGATAAACGTAGGAAAAGCCGATTGAAAACTTAACAAATCACGGTATTTAGAAACGAAAGATAGGAAAGTTAAGTGGATAAAAAGAATACCAGAATCGTGAATGCGCTGTTGAAAAATGCGCGTATTTCCATTTCAGATTTGGCAAAAGAGGCTTGTTTGTCTGCACCAGCCACGGCGGAGCGACTACGAAAGTTGGAAGAGCAAGGGGTTATCACAGGTTACAAAGCGATTGTTGACCTTCGCACTATGGGGCATGCCGTTTCGGCAGTCATCAGGGTGAAGCCTTTCGCAGGAAAAGAGCCCAAAGTAATTAAATATATTCAGGCTTCTGAGTCTATTTTGAAAGCATACAACGTTACTGGAGAATATGCATTTGTGTTGGAGGTCTCGCTTGCATCAACAACAGTACTCGACACCATGCTGGAAGAAATGAGCCAGTTTTGTATTACTGATACCTCCGTGATCTTATCCGATGTGACCGGCGATGATTTTCGTATAAGTAGCTGAGAGCGACAGTAAGACTTTTTATATAGTCTCATTGCTGTATTGAGTAAGCTGTAAGCGCACTACAAATATTCCGTTACCACACGGTATACAGCGAGAAACGACACACATATTTACGTCACAAGCGGATCAAGTTTGCGTTTTGCCACTATACTTTGGCTATTCAACTACTAGGAATGCGCGCTTCCCCTATGCTGGTTCGTTTTATTCAACTAGCAGTGTTGAGTCTGGTTATCTTGTGTAGCCAGTCTTACGCTGAGCAGACGCACTATCAACGCAAAAGTACGGGCAGTGGTGCCAGCTACGAATACCGCTGGCTAGATCACGACGGTAAAGCGCGTAAAATCAGCTTCACGTTACCGGCTGACACTTTGCAGTCGCTGCCGCAACAACAACTAAATTATCAGCCGGGTTTAGCCATGCGGGAGGTGGAAATTGCCTTAATGAAAGCGGCGCAGCAAATAGACCCGCGCGTGGCCCGCTTTTCGCTGACGAAACGGCACGACACGCTGTCGTTTTCCCTGTCAGGCAAAGATGAAGAGCAGCTCGAAGCGCTTACGGCTTCACTCAAAGAGACCCAAAAAGAAACCATGGACTCGTATTTAACAGAGCGTTATTACCAGCACTACACCACACCTCTGCAACAGAAAGCTGTGAAGCCCAATCACGTGAGATACATTCAGGAAAGTGTCTTACCTATGGTGCCTGCCGCTCAATCGCTTTATGACATTGTAGATGAGCAGTCGAATGCGCGTTCTTACCTCAACCTGTTGCTGAGCTGGGCCCAGGCGATACCCTATGACACACTGGAAAACCGAGTGTCGAGCAATGGTTCAGGCTTCTCACCACCACTGGCAATACTCAACCAAAACAAGGGGGATTGCGACAGCAAAGCCGTATTAGCCGCTGCTTTAATTCGCGCGTTTTTGCCGAATAACCCAATGAAACTGGTCTTGCTGCACAACCATGCACTGCTTGCTATAAGCATGACGCCACTGGCAACAGACGAAACAATTAACGCCGAGGGACTGCCCTTCATTTTGCTCGACCCGACCGGCCCGGGGCAATTGAAATTGGGAGAGGTTAGCAAATCGACCAGACAAGGCCTTGCCTCCAGGAATTACACTCTGGAGACAATTCCTTAAACTGACTTAGCGTTACTGCTACAGGTGATTTTCCGCAAAGTCAGCCAGACGTGAACGCACCACACCATCAAGGTTAATGGTTGAACTGCCTGAGAAGTCTTTGAATTTCTCTACCAGGTAAGTCAGACCCGATGTCACCGGGCTAAGGTAGTTACTGTCTATCTGCGCCAGGTTACCACTGCAAATCAGTTTAGTCCCTTCGCCACAACGGGTGATGATGGTCTTCAACTGAGATGCGGTCAGGTTTTGCGATTCATCCAGAATAACAATCGCATTCTGAATACTGCGCCCGCGCATAAAGTTAATCGACTTGAACTGAATATTGGCTTTTTCCATGATGTAGTTCATGGAGCCTTTGGTGTTCTCATCGTGTTTGTGCAGCACTTCCAACGAGTCGGTAATAGCAGCCAGCCATGGCGCCATTTTCTCTTCTTCGGTGCCTGGCAGAAAGCCGATGGACTCAGCAATCTCCGGTGTATTCCGGGTCACGATGATTTTATCGTACATGTTGCGTTCAACCACCATTTCCAGCGCCGCTGCCAATGCAAGGAGCGTTTTACCACTTCCTGCGGGGCCGGTCAGGATGACTAAATCAATGTGCGGGTCTAACAGCGAATGCAGCGCCATCGCCTGACCAATGTTTTTAGGATTAATTCCCCAGGCATGACGCGACATCAAACGCTCGTAGCCGAGATCCAGAATATCCAGGTGGTCACTGGTCATGGACTCTACCAACCCGGCAAAATGGTTGGTTTCGTCTAACAGAAATTCGTTTACGTAAGCTTCAGGCAATAGTGAGCGAGGTACGGTGTGTATGGTATCGCGCCCTTCAGTGCGGCTATCTACCGATTTGACCTGAGTCCAAAAATCTCCCTCAAATTGGTGGTAACCTTTCGTGAGATATTTGATGTCGGTTATCAACTGGTCAGTACGGTAGTCTTCAACATGCGCCAGCCCGGCCCCTTTAGCCTTCAGACGCATATTCAAATCTTTGGTTACCAGTACCACCTGATTCGGTGCGAAGGTTTTCTGCAAGTGCAGTGCAACATTAATGATGCGATTGTCGTTTTCGTCACTGGTAAAAATTTGCTGCGCTTCGACCATGTTGAGATCAGCAAAAATAGACAGTGTTCCCGTCGGTCGGTTTTCGCCAGCGCCGAGACCTTCAAGGGGTACGCCGGCAATCATTTCTTCCGGGGTCGCTTCGCTCAGTAAATCCTCCATAGCGCGAATACATACCCTGGCATCGCGAGCCACATCTTTTTTGCTGTCTTTAATGTAATCCAGTTCTTCCAGAACGGTCATGGGGACAACAACGTCATTTTCTTTAAAAGAGAGGAAAGCGAGGGGTTCGTGTAGCAGAATGTTGGTATCTAGGACGTAGATTCTTGTATCTGTATTTGATTTTCTTGGCATCCGTCACTCCAATGAACATAACCAAGCTCGTCTGTACAACGACGCGCTAACAGGGTCAGTGTGAGCGGAGAACCAAGTGCCGATTTTGACCGTTATACTCCGCATCACATCGACCTACAATTCCACCATAATCCAGTTTGCTAACTTATTCACTTATTTTCGCGCAAAAAATGTAAAAATTATCTTCAGGTACTATCAAAACGTCGACCGAGTACGCGTAATTCCGCAAGATTGCTATATTGAACAAGACAGGTCGCAGATGGATAAGTACAATACGCCCCCCGTTATCACGGAGTAGTAATTGAGATGAGTTCCGACACACAATACGCCATTGGTCAGCGCTGGCTAAGTAACACTGAAACCGACTTGGGCCTGGGCGCCATTATTCGGGTAGACTTTCGTTCAATCGAAGTTTTATACCCCGCCACGGGCGAGAGCCGCATTTACACCAAAGACAATGCCCCGCTCACGCGCCTGGTTTTTACACCTGGCGAAACCGTGAAATCTCAGGAAGGCTGGAGCATGTGTGTCGACACCGTCAGTGAACAACAGGGTGTACTGATTTACCAGGGGCTGCGCGAAGACACCAAGCAGTCAGTCACGCTGGCTGAGCCCAATCTCGATCACCACATTCGTCTGAATCAACCTGAGAAGCGGTTGTTTAACTATCAGTTCGACCACCCTAATTGGTTCGACGTCCGTGAGGCATCGCTAAGCAGCCAGCATCAGCACGCGCAATCAGACACTATCGGTATGGTGGGTGCCCGTATCGAACTCATTCCCCATCAGTTACACATCGCCTCTGAAGTGGGCCGTCGTCACGCGCCCCGCGTACTGCTGGCCGATGAAGTGGGCTTGGGTAAAACCATCGAAGCTGCGCTAATTATCCACCAACAAATTCAAACCGGTCGAGCTGGCCGCGTTCTGATTATTGTGCCAGACACGCTCA
>NZ_CFIDRX010000248.1:0-4647 GCF_984433645.1 Marisediminitalea sp. | reverse complement strand
CGGCCGCAGTTCAACCTGCTCTGATTCCAGGTTGTTGAGTTGCTGTTGCAGGAATGCGATAGACTCAGGATGAGGGTGTGCAATAGCAATTGCACGACCATGGCGTTTCGCCAGACGAAGCAAGCGTTGCCATTGCGATTGCATGAAAGGCTCTGTTTGTTCATGGTCTAAAAAGACATGGCGGCGAGCATTAGGAACATGCTGTTGTTGTGCCACTTGTTGCGCAACGGTTTTAGACGTCGTCCGGCTATCGACGAAGAACAAATTACGCTGCTTTATTTGTTGCATCACCACCGCCATCGCATCTTCAGAAGCGGTTAATTCACTGCCCATGTGGTTGTTCACGCCAATCGCAAATGGCACGGAACTTAATGCACTATCGAACGTGAGGCTAATTTCTTCAGGCACCATGTGCGGTGTAATTGCACCTGGTCCTAGTGATTTATCGGATTCGGCTGCCATGGGTAAATGCAGCATGACCTCGCGGGATTGACTGTGGGCACGGTATGCCAGCACCTCCCCCTGCGGGGTGTGGGGTAAAATAGAGAACGTAACTTCGTTGGGTAACACCAGTGCCTGTGCATCGGAATAACGATAACCAATGTCGTCGATGATCACATAAATAGTGGCTTTATTTTTTGGGGCGGCCAAGCAGCCTGGATTTACGCCTAACAGTAAACCGGCGAGGCAACACACACTGATAAACCAATGTCTATTTATCACTAACACGCGCACTTCATTATTGTTGTTGTGGCCTAAGCATACCAGCCTCGTCCATCAACACCAAGCCTGCGTTGAATTCTGTTTTGAGGCCTATAAATCGAGCCAGTCGGCAGGATTGACTGCCTTGCCCTTGTGGCGAATTTCGAAGTACAAATTAGGCGAGTTTTGACCGCCACTTTGCCCAAGAAGTGCAACAGTTTCTCCTTTAGCAACCGACTCGCCCGCTTGACGAAGTAATGCCTGATTATGGCCATACACAGTCATAAACCCATCGCCGTGTTCGATGATTGTCACCAGTCCAAAGCCACGTAACCAATCCGAATACACCACACGGCCATGGGCAATAGCCTTAACCGCACTGCCTTCACGGCCGTCGATCATGATGCCTTTCCAACGCACCTGACCCTGTCGGCGCTTACCGAACAGCTTTCTGACTGAGCCGTCGGCCGGTTTTAAGAGTCGTCCTTTATCTGACGCCAGACCGGTCAGCTCCTGCGGAATCTGACTCATCCGTTGTGCCCGCTCAATGGCTTCAACTAACGCCTGTTCCGCTTCGCGAAGTTGGGCAATACGCGTTTCTTCACCGGCAATTTTGGCGTTGAGTTGCTTGAGGGTTTGCTGACGGTCCTGCTGACGGGCAACCAGCTCATTTTGCTGCTGCTGTTGGTCAGCCTGTAACTGATTCAGTTCACTGGCTTTTTGTTGTAACGAAGCGGTGACCGACTCCAGTTCAGTGACTGTTGCAGTAAATTGGGTAATATTGGCCTGTCGGGCCTGATTCAAATACTTGTAGTAAGTGATGATTCGCTCAAAACGGGCTGCGTCCTGCTGATAAAATATCATTTTGGCGTAGTCGTAGTGCCCGGCTATAAAGGCACTTTTGAGCTGGCCTGCCAGCATGGACTGCTGTTGACCAATGGCTTCGCGTAGTTCTGCCTGACGGCGAGTTAGCGATGCTTGTTGCTGTTTATTTTCAGCCAGTGCTTTGCGCGTTGTATTTAGCTTTCCCGCTACCGCACCAATTTGTTTTTCGGACTCTGCCAGTACTGCCTGTAACTCTTCGGCTGACGCCCGACTGTTAAGCAAGGCCTGCTGCCGTGCTTTTAACTCTTCCTGAAGCGCAGCCAGTTCTTTTTCGGCATCGTCGCTGTCCTGTGCCTGCGCAACAGAAGACAACAGCAGCAACATGCAGCCAGCCACTACCGCACGGGTAATGGCCTTAAACCACACATTGCTTACTGCCAGTGACATGCTTAAAAATTACGACTTAAGCGTCATAATAGTTTTACCTGTCATTTCTTTTGGCTGTTCCATGCCAATCAAATGCAGAATGGTCGGCGCTACATCACTCAGCGTTCCGCCTTTGCGTGCCTCAGCATCGCGACCAAAGTAAATAAACGGTACTGGCTCACTGGTGTGCGCTGTGTGCGCCTGACCGCTGGCTTTATCGACCATTTGCTCAGCATTACCGTGGTCCGCTGTAATCAAACATTCGCCACCGACTTTCTTCAGCGATTCAATGACCCGGCCGATTGAGTGATCAACCGCTTCACAGGCTTTTACTGCCGCGTTGAAATCACCGGTATGTCCCACCATGTCGCCATTCGGGTAGTTACAAATAATCACGTCGAATTTGCCTGATTCAATGGCGCCAGTCAGTTCATCAGTGAGCTTTTCTGAGTTCATCTCTGGTTGCAGATCGTAAGTCGCTACATCCGGAGAAGGGATCAGAATGCGCTCTTCACCTTCGTACTCTTTTTCAACGCCGCCGCTGAAGAAGAAAGTAACGTGGGCGTATTTTTCAGTTTCTGAAATACGCAGCTGGGTCTTGTTGTGTTTTGCCAGCCATTCACCTAATACGTTAACCAATTTTTCTGGTGGATACGCAACAGGTGCTTTCAGATCGGCTGAATATTCAGTCAACATAACAAACGCCGACAACTCAGGCGCCACTGTTTTGGTAAAGCCATCAAAGCCTGGGTCAAGGAAAACCTGGCTAATTTGTCGCGCGCGGTCAGCACGGAAGTTCATGAACAACAAGGTGTCGCCATCTTCCATTGCGACGCTATCGCCAATTACTGTTGGTGGAACAAACTCATCGTTTTTACCCGCCTCATAAGAGGCTTTCAGGCCCTCAACCGCAGAAGCAGCTTGCGCTTCGCCCTTACCCTGGGTAATTAGGTCATAGGCCTTTTGCACACGGTCCCAACGCTTGTCGCGATCCATTGCAAAATAGCGACCAATAATGCTGGCGGTTTTACCTACACCCAGTTCTTCAAACAGCGCATCGGCTTTTTCCAGGGATGCCTGTGCGCTCTGAGGAGGTGTATCACGTCCGTCCAGGAACGCGTGTAAGTAGACTTTCTTTGCGCCGCGGCTCACTGCCATTTTCACAGCAGCAAAAATATGGTCTTCATGGCTGTGTACACCACCTGGCGACATCAAACCCATAATGTGAACGGCTTTGCCTTTGTTGACGGCCTCGTCAACGGCTTTCGTCAGTGCCGGATTGTGTTCAAACTCACCGTCGTCGATAGCTTTAGTGATTTTGGTGAAATCCTGATACACCACGCGACCTGCGCCCAGGTTCACGTGACCCACTTCAGAGTTACCCATTTGTCCGTCAGGTAATCCAACATCCAGACCTGAACCACTGACCAAGGTGCTGGGGTAGTTTGCAAACAATGCATCCAGGTTTGGCGTGTTAGCCGCCAGAATTGCATTGTTTTCTGGATCTTCACGATAACCCCAGCCGTCGAGTATGATTAACGCCAGTGTTTTCTTGGATTCAGTCATGAGTTCTCCTATCAAAATTCTATGCCTCCGGGCAGGCTGTCCTGCTCAGACGATACTTGTTACCAAAGGGGTATAGTGGGTACTCAACGGTACTCTTGTTTGATCGCTTTGGTTCGTTAAGACGCTTTATAACGTTCCGTAGGGTGAGGCTTGATTGTTATATTACCAAACCTTACAAGGGATTGAAGTGTATAAGTCAAAATTTCAGCAAATCTGTTCCATAGTTTTTTTCGATTAAACCTGCTGAGTACAATCCACACTGCCTGTTATCCCCTTGTCTGTTTCCATTAGCATGCGTCAGGCAAGGTGCCGGAAAAGCAACGGCACAATCCGGCTCCCGTACAATTTTCAGCCGCAATCCAGGCGCTACCCTAGCTTCTGTCGGTTTTTTCTATATACTTTGCTCTCTTTTTTTAAAACGATGCATTGGGAAGACGTAATGGATCAAATCATCGAATTTGCTGGCAATAACTTTATGCTGGCAGGCATATGGCTGGCGTTGGTTGGCATGCTGGTATACAGCTACGTTAGCGGCTTGATCTCCCCGGTTAAGGAAGTCAGTGTGCATGAGATGACGCTGCTGATAAACCGCGAAGATGCGGTTGTGCTGGATACCCGTTCAGCCAACGACTATAAAGCAGGTCATGTAACAGGTGCTCGCCAGATAAAACCTGAAGAATTACGCGAGCGTAACTTCAGCAAACTTGAAAAACACAAAGACACACCCATTATAGTGGTTTGCGCCATGGGCAATAGTGCCCGTAGTGTCGCAGCGGCTATGACCAAAGCAGGCTTCGCGAAAGTGAATGTGCTGCGCGGTGGTATGAACGCCTGGACTCAGGCCGGACTGCCCGTCGCTAAATAACCAGCAATTGGGGTAACACTGTGAGTAAAGTAGAAATCTACACCAAGGGCTATTGCCCGTATTGTCACCGCGCTAAAGCACTGCTTCAGCAAAAAGGCGTCGAATACACTGAATTTGCCGTGGATGCAGAGCCTGCACTTCGCGACGAGATGATTCAGCGCGCTAACGGTGGTTACACAGTGCCTCAGATTTTTATAAACGGGCAACACATTGGCGGCTGCGACGATATGTACGCGTTAGAGCGACAACAAAAGCTGGACCCG
>NZ_CFIDRX010000247.1:0-4712 GCF_984433645.1 Marisediminitalea sp. | reverse complement strand
CGCAGCAAGGCTTCGGCCAGGCACATCAGTACAACGCCTTCTGCAGTCGACAATGAATATTCATTAAGCAGTGCATCTACACCGCCATGACTTTCCTGCTCCCTGCGAATCTGTAACACCATCCGTCGCGCGCGTTCCCAGGCCCGGCTCCGCGCCCTGGGGTTAACTTCCGCTATGGGTAAGATCTGGTCAACTGCATCGGTTTCAGGAATACGATAAAAATCCCGAATCAGCTGTCGAATAGGACTGGCGTTAGAAAAAGTACGTTGCGTTAACATTGAACCCCTTTGTGTACAATCTGTCGTATAAATTTTAAGATGCTTACCGTCTACATCGCGGTAGTTGATTACGTTGTCACTGCCAGTGGCACTGAACCTGTTACATATAGCCGTATAGTTTAACGAAAGGCTCGCATGCCGCCTATGCTTGCACATACGCCGCCAGCCGATAAACTACGTCATATCGTAATATTTAGTTGCCACACTATCGGTCTGCTATCTTTGCGTCAAGGCAGACCCGACGCACAGCGGGTTTAATGCGGTATGTGAAGGTGATTCATGCGACAGGTTGTCGAATAAGGTGTCACTACCGGAGGAAACGTAACCTGGGCATCATTTTTTCAAGGAGTTATTCATGCAGAGTAAAGCGGGAAAGCTGGCAACCTGGACGTTCGCCATATTATTAATACCGGTCGTTTTGTACTGGCTGTTTGCCGACAGTCTCATTAAATCGGTACTCGAATCCCAACTCACCCAGTCCTATGGCGCCGAAGTAAATATTGGTGAGTTTGAGCACAGCCTGTTTCCACTCAGCGTCAATATCGCCGCCATTGAAATGACCAATCCTTCGAAGCCGGAAACGAATCAGGTCGTCGTCGGCCAGTTGAAGGGCGACGTGGAGTTCTGGCCACTGCTCAGTAACCAACTGATTATGAATCAATTGGCGGTAACCGATGTGGCGTTCAATCAACCCCGTCAATCCCCGGGTAAAGTATTAAAACAACCAGAAGGTCAGTCTTTTGAGGAACTGCTGGCAGAAGCCAAAGAAGCATTGCCAGAAGTTGACGATTTGCTGGCTCGTTCACCGCTGAAAACCACTGCTGCCGTAGAGCAGGCACAACAAACCTACAATACGTACGCCGAAGGCTTGAAGGAAGATTACAAAGCGCTGCCAGACAAAGCGAAGCTTGAACAATACAAAGCTCAGGTTAAAGCGTTAAAAGAAACAGATCTGAAAGACCCGGCCTCGATACTGAAAGCCAAGCAGACACTGGAACAGTTAAAAGAATCGATAAAGAAAGACAAAGCGCTTATTGCTGAGTTTACTGACAAAGCATCAGAGGCCAAAACAGCCATGTCAGCCTCACTCGAAGCGCTGAAAACCGCTCCACAGGAAGACTATGCGTTGCTGAAAGGCGTATATGCTGGCGATCAGGCCGCATTATCGCAGCTAACCGAGGCCGTGTTTGGCCCCAAGGCCGCTGAATACAACCAATACCTGTTTGCGGCGTTTGATATTATTGTGCCCATGCTGAAAGGCGAATCTACCGCGGAAGACGAAACCGCCGAGGAAGGTGATCCGATGCAGATCCTGATCCGTCAGGCCAACGTTTCGGTTAACTGGCAGGACACATTGCTAAGCGGCGATTGGACAAATATCACTAACGTGCACAGTATCTTTGGCAACCCTACCACCTTTCTACTGAATGCCGCCAATCAGGGCCAGCAACAATTCACCACCGAAGGTGAATTCTTCCTGGATGAAAATGGCCTGGATGCTAAACAAACCTGGCAAATAGCCGGATTGCTACTCGACAGTATTCCGCTAACAGAAAACAAACGTCTCGATGCCTCGATTAAGCAAGCATTGCTGGCGTCGGCGGGTGCACTAACGGTAACTGATAACCAGCTAAGCGGTGGCGGCAAGGTGGATTTGTCTGAACTCGTGATGGCTGCAGCGGGCTCTGATAAATTGACCAACGCAGTAGCAACCGTGCTGGGTGATTTGCGAAATCTGGGCATCAATATGGATATTTCCGGCGATCTGACATCACCAAAGTTTGGCTTGGCGTCTGATCTAGACACCCGACTTGCCAGTGCCGCACTTGCTTCTCTGGACAAAGAAAAGCAAGCACAGCTAGACAAGTTAAACAGCCGCCTTCAGCAAATGGTAGCCAAACAGTCTTCTACCCTGTCTGCAGAGCTGGGAGATTTATCAGGATTGTTGAGCGCGAGCGAGCAGGATAACGCCACTCTGGACGAATTACTGAAAACAACACTCAGTAATGCTGTTGAAAAACAGAAGGAAAAATTGTTCAACAAACTGTTCAACAAAGGCGATGGACGTTAAACACTGAGCGCGGCATAATGTGCTGACTGCGGCCCCTTTAAAACCTGAAGGCGTCCGCAGTCAGGCCGGCGATAAGTACCCAGCCTGATCGAATTTTAATGCATTTCGGCGCACTGGTTAAGTGCCGGAATTAACACAAAAACAGGTAAGCACTGTGTGGCGAGATAAGTGGATTTTACTGGTATTAGCAGGACTATTGGGGTTACTTCAGTATCGCCTGTGGTTCGGCAAAAACAGTATCCCGGACTATCTTTCCAAAGAGCAGGAAGTAGAGAAGCAATCTCAGCAAAATGCCAACCTGGTGCAGCGTAATGCGTTGTTAAAAGCGGATATCAGTGATCTGACAATTGGAATGGAAGCCATTGAAGAACGCGCTCGAAATGAGTTAGGCCTGATAAAACGCGGCGAAACCTTTTACCGAATTTTACCCTCAGAAGAAGAATAACGAATGACTGCTCCGACAATTGTAGCCGTAGTGCCTGCGGCTGGCATTGGGTCGCGCATGCAAGCAGATAAACCCAAACAATATTTAACGATTGGTAACCACACCATTTTAGAACACACCCTGCGGGCCCTGAATAAGCACCCTGCAGTATCTCGTGTTGTGGTGGCGTTACATCCTGAGGATACTTACTTTCCAACGCTGGCGATTAGTCAGGCGCCCTGGCTGACCGCGGTAGCGGGCGGAGACAGCCGGGCAGAGTCAGTTCAAAATGCATTGCACACCCTTGCAGCGCATGAATGGGCTCTGGTTCATGATGCTGCCCGCCCCTGTATTAGTCAGCAAGACCTCAGCTCGCTGATTGACCATATTCAACAGCCTGCGTTTAATGGCGGCATTCTGGCAACCCCGGTCCGCGATACCATGAAACGCGCTCAGACTAAGAGCGGAAGCCCGGTTGTTTCCCATACCGAAGACCGCGAGAATTTGTGGCACGCTCTGACTCCGCAACTGTTTCGTGCGGGCGAATTATTGACTGCGCTGAACGAGGCGCTCGATGCCGGTGCCAATGTTACGGACGAGGCTTCTGCGATGGAGTTTGCCGGACATACTGTCAGGCTGGTTGATGGCAATCCGGCCAACATTAAAGTTACCCGCCCGGCGGATTTACCGCTGGCCACATTTTATCTTCAACAAGGTGAACCGCAGTGATACGAATTGGACACGGCTACGACGTACATAAATTCGGTGGCGACGGCCCCATAACCCTGGGCGGCGTTCAGATAGATTATGAACAGGGGCTACTCGCTCACTCTGACGGCGATGTGCTGATCCATGCGTTGTGCGATGCATTACTCGGCGCAATGGCGATGGGTGACATTGGCAAACATTTCCCTGATACCGATGACGCCTATTCCGGCGCAGATAGTCGCGTTTTGTTGCGTCATGTTGTCGGTTTGATCCACGAAAAAGGGTTCCTGGTCAGCAACGCCGATACAACCATCATAGCGCAGGCGCCAAAGATGGCACCGCACATCGACGCTATGCGACAAATTCTTGCCGAGGATTGCGGCGTAAGCGTTGATCAAATCAACGTAAAAGCAACCACCACCGAAAAGCTCGGCTTTGCTGGTCGCAAAGAAGGCATTGCGGCACATGCTGTCGCCTTGTTGGTGGCAAAACCATAATGGAACTGAACACCGACCATTGGGGCTACCGATTCGGCCAACCCTCAACCACCGCGGTATTTAAACAACAACCGCAAGACTTCCAGGTCATTGAACACCTCGGGTATGAGTTAACCGGTGACGGTGAACACATCTATCTGAACGTTCAGAAAACCAATCTGAACACCGCTTTTGTTGCCGAGCAACTGGCTAAGTTTTGCAAATTACCGTTGCGTCAGGTGACATATGCCGGCCGCAAGGACAAATACGCGGTTACCCAGCAGTGGTTTGGCATTCACCTACCGGGAAAGCAGGACTTTGACTGGACGGCTTTTGACCTTGAAGGCGCTAAAGTACTCGATGCCAAACGCCACAATAAAAAACTGCGAACCGGTCAGTTAAAAGGCAACAGCTTCATAATCACGCTCCGCGACGTGACAGAGCCGGACGTCATTGTTGAGCGATTATCCCGGATCGCCAATGAAGGGGCACCCAATTATTTTGGCAGCCAGCGATTCGGCGTTCAGCGACGACAAGACTCCGGTGAATTACAACGTGGCGGCAACCTTCAAATGGCGGAGCGCATGTTAAATGGCGAAGTGATCCGCAACCGCAATAAACGCTCCATGGCGTTGTCAGCACTGCGCAGCTGGTTGTTTAATGAAGGTATCTCCAGACGATTGTCTGCCGGTAAACTGGCTACTTTTATGCCGGGTGATGTCATCAATCTGACAGGTTCTAATAGTATTTTTGTG
>NZ_CFIDRX010000246.1:2204-4753 GCF_984433645.1 Marisediminitalea sp. | reverse complement strand
GATTCTAAATGCCTCCGGAAAGGCCAATTCAGGTTCACCTATCCACCCATTTTCAATGTACAGGTTATAACCGTTTTCCGATTTCTCATAGCGCACGGCATTTAACCAAATCAAATCCCAGTCACCCAAATATTGTAAATCGCTTAATGCGTCGGGATACGCGCCATTACGGGTTTTGTGAAGCTCAATAAAAGCCACTGCTGAAACAAAGTGCTGTTTCCCGAATTTCGCGTTAACTTCATGCTGTGGAAATGAGCAACTACTCAACATGCACAGGCACAGTATGGTGAAGATTATTTTATTCATGCTACTTCCCGATAAGCTGAATTGCGCACAATACCCACATGGCTATCACCGCTAAGAAATTAATGGTAAAAATAACACCTCTCAGGCGCACATTGTTAAGTGCGATCTGCACTACGCTGTGGAGCACTCTGCCTGCAACGAATATCCACGCTAAGCTTATGAATGCCATGTTATCGGCGACCCCAGCGTACTGTGAAACAAGACAAACCACATAAAAGAACAGCGGCCATTCAAATTGATTACTCAGATTTGCGCTTATCAACGCTTTGCGTGATTCAAGCGATGAAATGACAGCGCTACTGCCGCCCACATGCCATACAGCTGGCGCTCGGGCAAGCGTTAGCAAAAAATACAAAAAAGCACACAGCAACACGTGCGCGAACATGGGTAAAAAAAGCGACATCATAGCGGTTTATCCATAAACACAGTGCCAGTAAACCTATACATAACAAGCTTGCTAAAAACGACCTCTATTTATATTGGGCAGCAGTAATAAACTGTTCAAATGACTCACACCAGACAATCACCGTTGTGTAATCATCAATATTCACACTTGAGTCTACCTTAACAACAAAGTTTGTGAAGGTTGGAATATCCCCCACCTGGACCATGTTGGGTTTATTCGCTTTGAACGCTGACTCCGTATCGATAAACGTGGGTGACAGGTACAATTTAAAATCAGGCCCGGGGGACAACTCGCCATTGAACGTAATGAAGTCTGGTCCAACACTCACTTTGCCTTCCCCCCAATGTAAAAAATCACTGTCGTTGAGATCTTTTGTAAACGTGGTTTGATAAAGGCTATTGGCGGACGCTGCTTGCAATTGTGCGGTGCCAGGCGCTTCGGGCTCAATAAGAATGGGCAAACTGTAGATCCCCACAGCAAAACCTAATACGCCAACAACGACATGAGTTAAGGTTAACTTTATCAGCGTAGCTATTTTCAAGTGCATCTACCTTTTACGTTATCAGGGTACTAAAGCGGAGGTTATTAGCAATCTCCACCACCTCCGCCACCATCACTGCCACAACTGCTATCGGAAGCTGAACCGGCGGACGTATCCCAATAACCGCCAGATTGCGTGTCGCCTGTTGTGCGTTTTGTACGTTCACCTTTAATAAAACTCATAATGAGTAATAACGTAAAAAGGAACAACCCGCCAATACTGAGTTGATGAGCCAACTCTGTATCATTGGTATTCATACAAAGTAACATAGAGGCAAGGAGGCACAAAAAGTAGACATATTTCATCGCAGTATTCCTTTACAACGTGTCTTCCGATTTCACTTTTGTCGACATATGAATCAATGGAAACGGGTTACCCTGACCATCCAGCGCTGAGCGCCCGGTGCGGGTAAACCCCATTTTTTCATAGAAGCCAATTGCCATGGGGTTTTGTTCATTTACGTCGACCTTTGCGGCTGCCAGATGCGTTTGGGCATAGTGCACCAGCGCTTTACCAATGCCCGAACCGAAATGTTCAGGATGTACAAATAACATTTCGATATTGCTGTCAGCCACCCCAATAAAGCCCGCAGGGTAACCATTAATACAGGCACAACGAAGCGCAACAGCGTCAAAATAGTGTTCTAAAATAAGCGGTTTTAACGCCGAAATGTTGGCTTCTGGCAAGAAATCGTGGGTAGCACGTACAGAGGCTTCCCAAATCTCAATCAACGAAACGTAGTCGTCTGTGGTAGCTTGTCGGATAATCATAATCAACCTTTAACAGTCGAGTTGGTGTAAAAGGCATCGACCTGCTCAGCCAGTGATGAAAGTGGTCGTGCGCCCTCAAAATGACTGGAAGACGTGTTTTGAAACTCAATAAACCCGAGCTTTGTTTCTACATCGTATTCACCCAGGGATTCATCCAAAAATAAGTAACCGAGGTTACCGTAAAGCGGGTATTCGTCCTGGCTAAAATGCTCAAAAAATAGCACTACCCCGAGTTTGTCTCCATCGGGATAGAGGTGGTAGTAGACATCTTCTGCTTTAACAGTGACATCGCCAATTGAAAGGTCATTCAGTGGGATTCGTCGTTGACGGTACGCTACGACTATCCATTTCTCAAGATCAGGGGCAGCCTGGCACAATGATTCGACACTCGAAAACGCTGATTTAATGCCACCGGCACTGATAACAAACTCTCGCTTACCATTCACACGGATGGGGCTGAACTCAAATGTTAAATCCTTATTGACGTTTGTCAGCGCTGCAGTGAGCTTTTCGAAGACCTTTTCCC
>NZ_CFIDRX010000246.1:0-2194 GCF_984433645.1 Marisediminitalea sp. | reverse complement strand
CGTTGCTGTGTTTTTGAAACCATTTCCAGAATTTCTCTTCTTCCGTCGCCTTACCGCCAACACCAAATAGAGAAAGAATACTCATTGTTGATACTGTTCCCTGTAAGAATCTACCCAAACTGGTTTGACCTAATCGTGGGCCATAAAATCACTACACTACCGATGAAGTACCCACAAATCAATGAAGTCCCTATTGCTGCGATGTAACTTATAATCCACTATCACAAAATGAAAGTTGTTATCGCAACTTACCAGACTAACATCGTAAAATAATCATACCGTTCGTTAAGGATTTACATGGCGCATACCACTTTGTTTTCACCGTTTGAAACTAGCAAATTCAGCCTCGACAACCGAATAGTTATGGCCCCCATGACCCGTCAATTTTCGCCAAATGGCATACCGACCAGCGATGTAGCAGGCTATTATCAGCGCCGCGCCAAGGGTGGAACCGGTCTTATCATTACGGAAGGAACAACAGTCAACGACAAAGTGGCTACCATGGACGCCAACATTCCCCAGTTCCATGGCGAACAAGCGCTTGCAGGGTGGAAAAATGTGGTTGAGGCAGTGCACAGTGCAGGTGGAAAAATTATGCCTCAACTGTGGCACGTCGGTATGGCCCGCGTAGCAGAAAAAGCGCCTTTCCCTGAATTACCCAGTGCGGGTCCGTCAGGCCTGTTTAAGCCCGGCAAGCAAGGCGCTGAACCCATGACAGTGGAACACATTGAAGCGGTGATTGAAGCATTTGCTCAGGCAGCAGCGGATGCCAAAGCCATTGGTATGGACGGTATCGAAATTCATGGAGCCCACGGTTACCTGATTGATCAGTTCTTCTGGGAAGGTACGAACCAGCGTACAGATAGCTGGGGCGGTAACATGGCAAATCGCGGGCGTTTTGCGGTTGAAATCATCAAAGCCATTCGTGCAGCAACGTCAGATGACTTCCCAATTGTGCTACGCTACTCCCAATGGAAGCAACAAGACTACACGGCCAGACTGGCTCACACGCCTGAAGAACTGGAAACATTCCTCTTGCCGCTCAGCGAAGCCGGCGTAGATGTGTTTCATTGTTCACAGCGCCGTTACTGGGAGCCCGAATTTGAAGGCAGTGAACTGAATTTAGCGGGCTGGACTAAAAAACTAACTGGCAAACCTACCATTACTGTGGGCTCAGTAGGATTGAACGACGACTTCTTTGGCGCATTCAAAGGTCAGGATTCTGGTACGCGCGCCGTTGATGACTTGCTAGAAAGGCTGGATGCAGGCGAGTTTGATTTAGTCGCTGTTGGTCGCGCCTTATTGCAAGATCCTGACTGGGCAAACAAAATAAAGGAAAACCGCACCGACGAATTACAACAGTACTCGGGTAAAGCACTGGCTACATTGTCCTGAGGACGATGAATTTTAAGTTTATAGAGGCACCAATAAGGTGCCTTTTTTATACCTGAAACTAATCCAGGAGTGACTGAATACTATTGACTACCAGGTCTCTGTCAGCAATGTGCAAATGATGCTTTTCTGACTCGGAATACACAACAACTGTGTTTTCGGACAACGCCTTAAATTTCGCTTCTGCTTGTTCGAACAGCGTATCCATGGTTTTAGCAATGGCGTCTGGTACGAACGGTGGATCGTAACGTTCCCCTGTGGATTTTGAAAACACAACAATCAACGGCTTGTTACCAAAATCCTGCGCCTCTTTAAGTTGTTCATAGCTTTGCATATGATCAAGTTTTTCCGGCGCCCGTTTGAACATTGGATTTTTAACGCTTTGCTCAAATTGATAGTAGCCATTCAGCGCTTCATCCTCTGAAGTAAAGCCCTCTGGCCACCGGGTAGCCATTGTATAAAAATAACCAAACGGCGGTGGTGCAATAAACACGGCCCCCAGTACCTCTTGATCATATTTATGGTTAAAAGCAATAATAATGTAGGACGCGTAAGAGCCACCGGCAAAGTAATAAGGTGGCGAAACCCCAGCGGCTTGTAATAACGCATGTAGCCTGTCAGCAGTATCATTCACCGTAAACGGGACAGGTCCCGTCTCACTTTTTCCCAACCCTGAGCGGTCGTAGAGGCACACACTGAAATCGTTTGTCAGTCGTTCAATACTGGGTAACCAGACGCCATCAGAGCCAAAACGACCAAAGCCTTGCTCTAAAATCAGCTTGGGCTTGTCGTTCTCATAGCA
>NZ_CFIDRX010000245.1:0-4878 GCF_984433645.1 Marisediminitalea sp. | reverse complement strand
CAGCTATTGGTTGCACTTGACGAAATGCGTAAAGAGGCTTGTTTTTATTAAACGCGTTAGAAAGCTTTCCTAGTGGTGTTAAAAAAGACTGGATAGAAATTAAGCCAATCATCATAAATATAAGAACAGGTATCGTATGTACATCCCCACTCTTCATTAAGCTTCTTAACGCTGCTAACCCTACTATGAATATAAATGGTTCTATAAACGCCCAAGTCAATCCCAACTTATCATTAAACTGAGACTGTAATTCGCGAAGGAAAAGCGCGAATAACACACTTTTCCACACGTTTAGCTGTTTTCTTAGTGACGCAGTCATTAGTTAAGCGCAACATTCGCTGCAACGGCAATTTGATAAATAACCTGGGTGATATCTTTAACCGCCTGTAGCGTTTTAGCGTCTATTCTTGGTAAGACAACCACCTGGTCACCCGTTGAAATAGAAGTCTCATCATTGATATCAAAGAAGTCGACCATCCCGTTTGCCCGAATAACCAAAATGCGCTCATCGTTCGCTCTCTCACTGAACCCGCCAGCCCAGGCAACATAATCTTCAAGCGTCGCATTCTGATTGAAAACAACAGATTGCGGCATTAATACTTCTCCACCCACATGCACCAGATCTGTAACTGCCGGAATGACGATAGTATCGTTTGCTTCAAGAAGAATATCTGCCACGTTGGGGCCATCAGATACAATGACTTTGCCTAACGGTTTAATTTGTCTGGCTCGCGCAATGAAGTCAGAAATTAATTGGGCTTCCTGAACCCGAATTGCACCTTCGCCTGTTGATGAAACCGGCGCGGTATAAACAGACCTTTCCAGTCTGTCCAATGCCTGATTGATTATTTGCTGTTGCTGTTCAGCGACACTTTCGCGCAACAGGTAGATGTTTTTAAAGTCAGAAAGTGCCGGGTCAACGGCGACATTACTGAGCACCTGATGCAGACGGGCCCCTTTTTCGACCATGAAGCGGGATTCACCCTTGAAGCTTCCCGCAATATTTATGGGGTAGATCTGAATTTCATGATCATTTTTAAATTCAATATGATCACCAGCGTGAAGTTTCAAGCCGCTAAATTCATCTAGCTTGGTGTACTTTGCGAAATGGCTCTGATCACGCAGGCCGGTAACAGACACGTGACTAATAAAGTCGCCGGGTTTGGCATAGTTGACCAACAATTGGCCCAGCATGTCATCGCCTTTTAATTCGAATGTGAAGCTGTTTCTTGCCCCCTCGCTCACCGTGACTGTAGAGCCTATTGGTTTTACAAGAATGACGTCTTTGTCCTGAAAAGAGAAAGCGGGCAGTGAGCCATTGGTCACAAAGTCATATAAATCAATGGCTTCAATAGTCTTTCCATTCCGGATGATTTCGATATTTCTGAAACTACCGCGAAGAAAGTCAATACCGCCAGCGCGTTTTAAAAAATACAGAACACTATCGGTCGCTTGGCCGGCATACTGACCAGGACGTAACACAGGACCAGATACGTAAAGTGATACTGGCGTTGCAGTAAGCAGGTTGACGTATGTGTTTACGTCGTTGGTGTAAACAGATTTGATGGCCTGTGTGACAGTTTGATTCACCTGTCCGGCCGGTGTGTTCATAAGTTGTACAGGGCCAATATTGGGAATAAAGATATTCCCCTGACTATCGACGGTAACCACATCGGAATAATTAACCGCGCCCCACATCCAGACTGAAATTTGATCGCCCGGGGCAATCAAGTAGTTTTCGTTAACACTGCTTACACGTTCAGATTCGAAACCGCCAATAAACAGGTTTGCCGCAAAAGGCGGATTAGCCATTTTCTCCTGGAGTGGGTATACCATATCAATGGTTGGCTCTCCAGGTAACACCATCCCGTTTCTGGGAACGTTGTTGTACTGGCCCGCGCTTGCTCTGGTTGCACTGTTGGCGCTAGCTGGCAATGTTGGCGACATGCCCAGTTGCATAGGATTAATCCCACTGGCGCTATTTGTAGTACCCGCGCTGCCCTGGCGATTAAGCTGTTGCTGTACCTGTCTGATTTGCTCTGCACTTTGTGCCACAGCCTGTCCGGTACTGAGTAAACTCACAATAGACAAGCCAATCACGTATTTAAGTACTTTCATATGATGTCTGTTCCTACTGCGTATCTTGAGATGCTATTGCCGGAAAATGAAGCCAATAATCTTGTTTTTTACACAGAACACCAGCTTGATTCATTCTGCCTTGTTGGACTGCACTTAAGCGATAACATTGAAGGCCAAGCGCAGAGTAATAACCAGAGGCAACCGTATATTCTACTCCGTCAATGACAGTTCTGCCTTGAAAGATTTTTAACTCTGGAATGGCTTTTGCTTGTTTTGTATCAGATGTCGATGGTATCTGCTTTAGTGTGGCTAACTGATTGGAACTTACTAATGGTAAGTTAGCTTTGACGGCAGCAGGCTGGGATACACACCCTGCCAATGTGCTCAAACCTGTTATCCAAACAGCGGCGATAAATAATTTCATATCGTACTTGGCATACATCCATTTAAAGAGATGCCAAGAATACCATAATCGTAATAAAAGGCATGTAAAGTTTGATTGAGTTGGTTGAGTTGTGAGCAGATTAGCGATGTGCGTGCAAAAAAGCACCAATCAAACTTAAATTTTCGAACAGGGGTAGTCAGTTATACTAATGTTTACTATTATAGGGCGAGTTTTCAGATATCTCTCCACGAAACAATGTTTGTTCGTCAGTAATCTCAATGGAGTTGGTGGGTTAATGGATTGTCCTTTTTACAAGGTAGATAGTGTGACGGGTTTACTAACCGGGAATCAGTGGAGACTGTGATCGAATGTTAACGTATCTTCAGTTCATTCCGTTATTCACGGCTTTTTTTGTCGCGCTCATTTTGCTCGTGGTGATGACGCCACTTGCTCATCAGTTTGGGCTTGTCGACCAACCATCTTATCGTAAACGCCACAGCGGTATCGTGCCGTTGACCGGTGGTGTCGCAATATTTGTTGCGGTTCTCGTTGCCAGCGTGATGACTGACGTGTGGATGAAAAATAACCCGCTCTTTTTCACGGCATCTGCCTTTATTGTACTGTTGGGTATGCTGGATGACCGGTTTGATTTAAGCGCCAAAGGGCGTTTGATGTGCCAGTTTGGTGTTGCCTCTATCATGGCCTGGAGTGCGCAAAACTACATTACATCGCTGGGCGATATTTTCGGCTTCGGGTCTGTGTACCTCGGGTTAGGTGGCTATTTCTTCACACTGATTTGTGTGGTTGGTGTGATTAACGCTATTAACATGATCGACGGTATTGACGGTCTGGCCGGTGGCATGAGCCTGATCGTGTTAGCCAGCGTGGTGTCTCTGTTGCTCATCTCAGGCAACGGTGCCGCGATTATGGAGCCGCTGGTTATCATAGCCGCTATCGTTCCGTTTCTTGCGTTCAACCTGAGTTTGAAGGGTTTCAAAGGCAATAAGATTTTCATGGGTGACGCCGGCAGCATGTTCGTTGGCTTGACCATAGTGTGGCTGTTAGTTGACCACACCCAGGGCGTTTCCGCATCATTACGACCTATCACCGGGGTTTGGTTGATTGGTCTGCCACTGATGGACATGGCGGCTATAATGTTCAGAAGAGCCAAAAAGGGCCAGTCAGTTCTACGTCCTGACAGAAAGCACCTACACAATATCTTCATGCGTGCAGGCCTCAACTCAAGACGTTCATTAGTCGCTATCTTGTGTTTAGGCGCATGTTATTGCGTGGTGGGTATACTGGGTGAGGTTTACCAGGTGCCTGACTACATCATGTTTTGGTCTTTCATGGCATTGTTGGTGGTTTACACGGCTGCAATCATGAATATATGGAAGATTATTCGCGTAGTCCGAGATACAAAGCGATTGTTCTTGGGGAAATAATTGCCTCAAACTAGTGCAATCCAGGCGTGTTTTTCGTTACACTCTTCGCCAGTTATTTATCTCGGACAAACCATTGACCCCAAATTTTTCAATAAAGCATAGTCGTTATAAGGTTCACCGTGTTGAATCGATAGTGGCAATGGGGGTTTATGGTCGGGATAATCCGCAATGGCTCGAGCACTCTATTACCAGCATACTGTCGCAATCCTATTCTGATTTCCTCTATGTTATTGTTATTGACGGGCCTATCCCTGATACGTTGCTAGCGGTAATAATGAAACACGCGTCTTTGGACGAGCGCTTAGTCATTGTAGAGGGTAAGGAAAACTGCGGCCTGGCCACGTGCATGAACTTTGCTATCGACTGGTCCTTATCGTTACAACCAGCCTATTTCTTTAGGATGGATGCAGATGATATTTCAGAGCCAGATCGGTTTGCAACACAAATTGCTTACCTCGAAAAGCATTCACACGTGTCGATACTGGGTACAGGCTTAACCGAAATTAATGAACACGATAAAAAAGTCGGCTCGCGCGTTATGCCACTGACTAATCGACAAATTACCCGACTCTTGCCAAGGCGTTGCGCAGTAAATCATCCGACCGTATGTATCCGATACAAAGTGTTTAATGATGGGCACCGGTATGATGACAGTCTGCGCTTTGTTGAAGATTATCTACTTTGGATTGAGTTGGCATCACATGGTTATATATTTTGTAACCTCAAGGACAAACTACTTAAGTTTCGCAGAGTCGGTGATTTTTATAAGCGTCGCGGTTTTGTAAAGTCATTTAATGAATTCAGGGCGCGATTCAGAGCGCTTAGAAAACTTAAACGCATGTCTTTGTATAACTTGTTTTATGCAACCTCGGTGTTGATTCTGAGACTAATGCCTGCAAGTATTGTGAAGCTAGCCTACAAACTTGATCGTCATTACTTAGAGAAATTTATTAAACATTGATGTTCTCC
>NZ_CFIDRX010000244.1:0-4913 GCF_984433645.1 Marisediminitalea sp. | reverse complement strand
CTTTTGATTTAATAGCTTGCTTGGCCTCGCTAGCAACATTCTGATTAAATTTTCTGGTTAAAAATGCATCCAGGTTTTTCAAACAAAGTTTAAAAACCGTTGTCACTTTTTTGCTGTCTCCAATCGTCTTCAAATGCTTCATCCAGATCAAATAGCCCATTCTGTCGCGCGCTGTGTTCTGACAAATTAATGAGTTTAAATAATGCTAAAGTTTGTTGCTGTTCTTCGTAGACTTTCGCATCCTGAATAACATACTTTGGCTTGCCATTTTGCGTGACCCAAATGGGATTATCCAATTCCAGATGATTCGCATGTTCCTTCATGCAAGGTACAGTTTGAGTTTTCATGACAATCTCTATTGGTCTAAATATAGACTTACTATAGTCCGATAGACGACAAATGAAACGGATAGATTTTGTGCATACAGAAAATTTGCAACGCCCCAAAAATTAAGCCTGATCTCCTAAATTTAACTAACTATTTTAAACATTGGATGTTCTACTAATAACCGCCGTTACTTTTCAGGGGGGGGATTACGACATGCATGCGTTATTAACAATTTTCGCCTTTTAGCAATTGTTTTTATTTACCTTTCCAGCTCTCGACCTCTCATTTTTAACAGGTAACCAAAAGTATACTAATTGATTGTAGTTTCAAGGTAACTAAAATACACCACTTACCAGAAAGTGAGAAAACACACATACTTAACTACATTGTAATACCACCCAAAAGCAGCACTAAACAAGCTTGGAAAACGTGTATGAATAGCGACAACAAAAGCGATATAGATGAAAGTAAGCACAATAGAAAAGTTTTGGTACTGTTTGCTCACCCTGCGCAAACCCGTTCTGAGGTTAACGTTCCGCTTTTTGCAGATGCACAAGCAATCGAGCATGTGACCGCTGTAGACTTGTATGCCGAATACCCCGACTTCAATATTGATATAGAACGCGAACAACAGCAGCTTGTAGATCACGACATCATCATTTTTCTGTACCCATTATATTGGTACTCAACGCCGTCAATTTTAAAAGAATGGCAGGATCTTGTGCTCGAGTATGGCTTTGCTTATGGACACGAAGGAACGGCACTTAAAGGTAAACAGTTTTTATGCGCTATAAGTGCTGGCGGCAAAGAAGAAGCGTATCAAACTGACGGTTTTAATCATTTCACTATCCGCCAACTTCTCCAACCACTTGAACAAATGGCAAGTATTACTCATATGACCTACCTGGCGCCTTTTGCATTGTTTGGTTCTCGCACCGCACAGGAAGAACACCGTATTAGCGATCATCGTCGAAAATGGACGACGTTGCTAAACAAACTCGTCAAAGGCGAACTGAATATGGAGAAAGCAATGAACATCGAAAACCTAGCCGATTTGTGCACACAGTCAGGAGAGTAAGATGACAGGCTATTTTCTCTATGCGTTTATTTATCTGGTGGCGGCGGTTATTGCAGTTCCCATCGCTAAGCGATTAGGGCTTGGTTCGGTTTTAGGCTATTTAATCGCAGGCCTGGTTATTGGCCCGGTATTCGGACTTGTGGGTGATGAAACCACAACTATCCAACACTTTGCCGAGTTTGGTGTGGTGATGATGCTATTTTTAGTTGGTCTGGAGCTTGAGCCCCGCTCATTGTGGGCCATGAAATCAAAGCTTCTGGGTTTGGGCGGATTGCAGCTTGGACTGACTGCTGCGCTTATTACCGCCGCAGCAATTGCATTAGGTCAACCCTTTGGGGTTTCCCTGACGATAGGACTCATTTTTGCGCTGTCCTCAACTGCTATCGTACTACAAACTTTTCAAGAGAAAGGTTTACAGCAAACAGAAGGAGGCAAAAGCGCGTTTTCGGTGCTGCTGTTTCAAGATATCGCCGTCATCCCTATGTTAGCGCTAATCCCGCTGCTGGCTATTCCTGAGCTAGCGTCGAGTGCTGCAGAGCATGGTTCGAGCAGCGAAAGCCACAACAACTTAAGCCTGGTAGAGGGACTACCACCGTGGGGCTACGGCTTGGTTATCATCAGTTCTGTGGCCTTTGTCACAGTGGGCGGTCACTACCTAAGCCGCCCTTTATTCAAATTTGTCGCTTCGTCACATCTACGTGAAATTTTCACAGCGACGGCGTTAATGCTTATTATCGGTATTGCCGCTCTGATGGGGTTAGTTGGTCTTTCCCCCGCCCTGGGCGCGTTCCTGGCTGGCGTAGTACTTGCCAATAGCGAGTTTAGGCACGAGTTGGAAGCTAACATTGAGCCTTTCAAAGGACTCCTCCTCGGGCTCTTTTTTATTACCGTAGGAGCAGGCATTAATTTTGGAGTACTGTCGGACAACGCAGTATTAATTGCAGCCCTTACTATTACGGTTATGCTTGTAAAAGCAATGGTACTGTACGTGATTGCCGTCGTATTTAAGTTGCGCGAAAGCAATAAATGGCTATTTACACTTAGTTTGGCGCAGGCGGGGGAATTTGGCTTTGTATTGTTAAGTTTTGCATCGCAAAACTATGTGCTCCCCAGTAATATTATTTCTGTTCTCTCTTTGGTTGTCGCCATTTCTATGTTCTTAACCCCCGGCCTTTTCATCTTATTCGACAAAGCCATCATGCCTCGCTATCAAGGCAACAAAACACAACGGGAGCAAGACACCATTGACGAACAAGGTTCGGTCGTTATTGCCGGTATAGGGCGCTTCGGTCAAATTATTAATCGCTTACTGGTAGCCAATGATGTTAAAACCGTGGTGCTTGATATCCGCTCAGAACAGATTGACCTAATCAGGCGTGTCGGCACAAAAGCCTATTTTGGCGATGCGTCTAAGCCGGATATTTTACACACTGCCGGTGCTCACGATGCCTCTTTGCTGGTTATCGCCATCGATGATAAAGACACGGCTGCCGAAATGGTAAAATATGCCAAGCATGCCTACCCCAATGTTAAGGTACTTGCCCGTGCATTCGATCGTGGTCATGGCTACCGTCTTCGTCAGCTAGGTGCAGATTATGTCGTATCAGAAACCTATCATTCCGCACTTGAAATGGGGGCAGAAGCACTGCGTTCACTGAATATTCATCCTTTCCATGTTGAACGCCAAAAGATGGCCTATAAGAATATTGAAGATCAACAAAACGATATGCTTTATAAGGCATGGATCGACGATGCCAGCGGTGAACGCATCGACAATAACTACCTCAAACTATTTATTGAACTTGAGTCCTTAATTAAAAATGCACTGAAAGCAGATTTGCATGACAAACACTCAAAAATGCGTGGCTGGACACCGCCACCAAAAGGCTACGCTGAAAAACTTGAGCACGATGAAATACCTGATAATGAATAAGGTCAGACAACCATATCAAACGCTGGTTTTCACAAGGCTCTTAATGCAGTTTACGGCTATCCAACCAGGCCGTAACCCATTAAAACCCTCTCCGATGATGCGATTGATTAATATTGATAAAAATTAAGCTTGCAGCGCAATTTGAGGGCTCGCGTTTGTGGGGCCGAGCCTAGCGCTGCTTTGCGTTTATCTGCACATCATGGGTTTCAGACCACACTCTAAGCTCATCCAGAATGTGCAAAGCTGTTCGCCCAAACTCGGTCAGCTCGTACGTGACGGCAACTGGCCTATCGCTGATAACCTTTCGTAACACCATGCCTTCGTCTTCAAGCTCTTTGAGACGCTGATCAACCATCTTTTTACTTGCGCCACCGAGCATTCGTGCAAGATCGTTAAATCTGACAGGCTCATCTTTCAGATGGTAAATAATCGAACCTTTCCATTTTCCGCCAATTAATCGCATTCCCTTTTCAATAGCACAGGGCTCCATGCAAGCGTTGTAAACTTTTTTTCGTCCTTTATTGTCTGTTTTTATTGAACTTTCCAACTTACACCCTCTCATTTAAAGCAGGTTACTAAAAGTATACTAATTGATTACCGTTTAAAGGTAACTAAAATATACCACATACCTTAAAGCGAGAAAACACGCTTGCTTTGATTAACCTATATGTAAGCAATCTTAGGAGTCTTTTCAATGAGCACCACAAGTTTAGGCAATGTACTAATTATTAATGCCCACCAGTATTATCCATTCTCAGAGGGCAAGCTGAATGCTGCCCTTGTTGATAAAGCCGTCACTCTGCTTGAAGGTAAAGGCTATAACACTCGCGTAGTGACGATGGCAGAAGAATACGATGTGGATGAGCAGCTTGCACATCACCAATGGGCAAATTTTGTCATTCTTCAATCGCCTATTAATTGGATGGGAGTGCCCTGGTCATTCAAAAAATATATGGACGAAGTATATACCGCAGGTATGGGCGGCGCTTTGTGTGCGGGCGATGGGCGTGTAGCCGAAGAGCCTAAGAAAAACTACGGTACTGGCGGCACACTTGCAGATGTAAAGTACATGATGTCTCTGACCTTCAATGCACCAGAAGAATCGTTCAATGATAATGAAGAGTTTTTTGACGGTAAATCAGTAGACGATTTGATGTTCCCAATGCATATGAACTTCAAGTTTTTTGGCATGACTCCGATGGAAACCTTTGCCAGCTTCGACGTAATGAAAAACGCAGACGTTGAGAACGACTTTAAACGCTTCGAAGCCCACATAAACAAGCACTTTTAACCCAGTTATAAAGCGATGATTTTGAAAAACGTCTGAGGAGTTTTTATGTCTCTTTTACGTCCCGTATTGAAATCCGGATTTTGCTTGATGTTGGCAGCGACTGCCAACACTCATGCTCGCGAGCAGTATGAACCAGGACACATTGCTTCACCCCAACAGTATGAAATATTGCTTGAAAACGAACGTGCCCTTGTTTTGAAAATGGTGTTGAAGCCAGGCGAAAGCGATTCGTTTCATCGTCACAACAACGAAACGGTTTATTTTGAAAAAGGCAGCAAGTTAAA
>NZ_CFIDRX010000243.1:0-5024 GCF_984433645.1 Marisediminitalea sp. | reverse complement strand
CGCTCTCTGGCGTTGCTCTACCTTCAATCACAAATTGATGTCGAGCGTCAGGCCCAGGCGCTAACGTTGTTAAGTAAAAACCAGGCAATAGAACTTGCCAGAGCAGAACAGCAACAATTGCGCACCAAAATGCTGTACGGCTCGTTACTCGCCTCGCTGCTCTTTGTATTTCTGTTTTGGAGCAGAGTAAACCAGAAACAGCGTTCCAGCTTGTTAAAACGCGAAGTAAAGCGCCGCACCCAAGAGCTGGAAATTAAAAATGCCGAATTAGAGAGTGCGTATCAGGCGCTTGAACGCGCCAGTCTGCTGGATCCGCTCACCGGCTTGTATAACCGCCAGTACCTGAATAACCAGTTGCCCCAGGAAATTCATCGTGCGCAGCAAAATTACCTGGTCAACAAACCCATAGGTGCCGATGCCGCGAATGCGGACTTGGTTTGCTTTTTACTGGACATTGACAATTTTAAGCACATTAACGATACCTATGGCCACCTCGCGGGCGATCGCATATTAGTGCAATTAAGCCGGCTACTGCGGTCGGTGTTCCGGCCATCTGATATGCTGATACGCTGGGGCGGTGAAGAGTTTTTAGCTGTGTGTCGCAATACCAGTCGGTTAGAAGCGGTATCGCTTGCAACTCGTCTGCATCAATCCCTGCATCAGGAGTTATTTTCACTAAGCGATAATTCCCGGCTGAATATTACTTGCTCCATCGGCTTCTGCGTATTACCGCTTTACCCGGAGGAGCCCGAGCGTCTGGAATGGTCTGATTATTTTGCTATTGTCGATGATTGCCTTTATGCCGCTAAAAGCTCTGGCAAAGACTGCTGGATTGGGTTGTTGGGGGAGAAGTCCCAATCTCAACATCAGTCTCATTCACCCTCTCCGATTGAGGTGAAATATGACTTACCGCCAACACGCATCCAAACATCGTTGAATCACTTGTCGGCGGTGAACTGGAATTGTAGCGAGTAGCCGCTAGCCAGTCGTGAGGCTACACCCCGGTTTTTAGATCTTCCAGGTGATACTTATCGATAAGCGAATAGAGTGTTGGCCGCGTTACACCCAATAACTCCGCGGTTTTCGACATATTCTTATCTGCCCGTTGATACGCTTTGCGGATTGCCCGGCTCTCCGCTTGTTCACGCACTTCACGCAGATTCAACGTATCACTTTCAAAGTCTTCAGTCGGTGCTATCAAGCCCAGATCCTCGGCCTGGACGACCGTTCCCTCAGCCATGATGACTGCAGACTTTAATTTGTTCTGTAATTCGCGAATATTGCCCGGCCATTTGTGCGCCAGTAACGCCTTAATTGCGCCATCACTGAAGCTTTTCGCTTTGGCATTAAACTCTTCCCGATACTGATTCAGGAAGGTTCGGGCTAATAAGACGATGTCTTGTTCGCGGTCGCGAAGCGGAGGAATATTGATCGGTATTTCACCAATACGGTAGAACAAATCTTCCCGGAAGCTCTCTTCCGCAACCATAGTTTGTAAGTCGCGGTGCGTCGCACAGATCACCCGAATATCGACAGGGATCTCGTTGCGTCCACCTACGCGCTCAATCACTCGCTCTTGCAGGAAACGCAACATTTTAGCCTGTAATCCAATCGGCATATCACCGATTTCATCGAGGAACAGGGTACCACCCTGGGCTGTTTCTATTTTACCCATGGTCGTTTTATTGGCGCCGGTAAACGCGCCTTTCTCGTAGCCAAACAATTCACTTTCCAGCAGGTTTTCCGGAATCGAGGCACAGTTTATGGCTACAAACGGTTTATCTTTTCGTGGACTGTGTTCGTGAATACTGCGGGCAAACACTTCTTTACCGGTACCACTCTCTCCCAGCAACAGCGTGCTGATATCGGTACCGGCAATCTTTTCAGCCTTGCGCATGACCAGTTGAATGGCTTCACTGTTACCAATGATCCTGCCCATGGATGGACGGGTTTTCGCCAGAATGCGATTCTCGTCTTCAAGCTTGGATAAGTTGAGGGCGCGATTCACTAACAACTTTATGGTATCTGAATCGATGGGTTTTTGATAAAAGTCATAGGCGCCGAGGTCTATCGCTCTCAGTGCATTCTCTTTATCATTGTTGCCTGTTACCACTATCACTTTTGTGCGTGGTGACAAAGCCATAATTTCTTCAAGTGTTTTTAACCCTTCAGACGCATTAGCCGGATCGGGTGGCAACCCGAGATCCAGTGTCACTACGCTGGGTTCAAAGCGGCGAAGCTGTGCTATGGCAGACTGTCTGTCGTCTGCGAATACCACGTTATAATCGGTTAAGCTCCATTTTAACTGTTTCTGAATGCCTAAATCATCATCAACTACCAGAATGGTGTCAGCCATGTTTATTTTTCCATTTCGTTCCGACCACGAGGGTATTTATTCGATGGGGAAACCCAGCGTAAAGCAGGTTCCCATTCCCGGTTGGCTCTGCACCTGCAGATAGCCCCCTATGGATTCCATATATGTTTTTGCATCGTATGCACCAATACCCATCCCAGCATTGCCTTTAGTGGTATCAAACGGCTTGAACAGACGGTTTTTAATAAACTCGTCGTCCATTCCACAGCCGGTGTCTTCGATAAAAATCAGCTGATATTTGCGTTCAGCATCGAGCACGACGGTAATGTCTACCTGACCGTCATCCGGTGTGGCTTGTTGCGCATTGCTAATAAGATGATACATGACATTGGCGAACTTTTCCTGGTCCACCACCACACTGGTCTCATCTTTCACTTGCATAACGGGTAAGGGCTGGTGTGACTGACAACGCTGCGCAATCACGTCTGATATTAATTCAGAAAGTGTATGGGTTGCATCAACACCGGCCTCATCGACCTGCTTTTCCGTTAACTGACGCAGCATGCGGTCCATCCGAGCTTTGGTATGATGCAACGTTTCGAAGGTATCTTCAATAAATTCGGGATTATCTTTATGCTGGGCTGCATTGCACAGAATTAAATCGATCTGTGCCAATACGTTTTTCAAATCGTGCAGTACGAAGGCCGCCATGCGATTAAACGCTGCAAACTGGGCATTTTCCGCCAATGACTGCGCAGCTTCATGAAAGTAAATAAAGTTTGCTATCTGGTTTGTCACCGCATTCAGGTAGTCCCGCACTTCCCAGTTGAGTGAAACCTTAGGCCGGTCGACCGCGCTGAGCAATGCCAGCCCCCACATTTTGCCTTCCCGAATAAATGGCAGTACCAGTTGCAATTCCGTGTCCTCGACCACCTTGGGCGGCAGCTGTAAGCCCTCATAATCAAAAGGCTTACTGCGATACCCTTCTAAATCAACCATCCAGCCAGTGCGCTCGCAGTAGTCCCACAACGCTTCTAATGCGGGCTCCGCCTGTTCCAGTGGCATGAAGTACTGATTGCTCACAAGAGTAAAACGCCCTCCCTGCTTTTTGACCAGTGCGCCGCTATCGTAGTTAACTGCACCCATCACCCCTTCGAGTGCCACATGGTACACGCTGGCTGATGACTGATCGGTATTGGCAAGCACATTCGTCAGCTTGACCCATTCCTCGCGGTAATCAAACTGGTTGGCAAAGAAGTGTTTGGTAATGAAGATTTTAATGCGGGTACGGAAGTTGTTCGACAAAAACAGCGTTGCCAGCAACACCATGGACAGCGCGATTAATACGATTTGAACTGTGCTGCCCCAACTCCAGCCGAGATAGTTAATCACATAACCAAGTGCAGCCATGACAAACAGGTAAATGCCTGCCACCAACAATAAGCTGCTGTGCAACACCACATCACGGGAGATAAAGATGTTTACGCCCCAGTGTTTTATGCGCCGGGTGGCAATAACCAGAAAGGGCAGCATAAGCAAATAGATATAGCCGCGAGCGGCAATAAAGCCGGGCTCCACCTGCGCAATCATGGTGGCATTGGCGTAAGACACAAATTCAAATAAGTTAGTGGCACCTAAGTAAAAAGCCAGTGGCTTGTAGGCCCATTGCTCGTCCCCTACCTGTCGGTATAACACCTCAAGTAGAATCAGCACTTCAAGGGCAATCAGGGTTTGCAATAAAAAGTGCCAGGTAATGTCTGTGCGCACAACCCAGGGTAACACCAAAGCGACAAGGGGCACTGACAGCGCAATGAGGGTGGCCGGTTGCCGCAATACCTGCCAGATATTCTGAAAATCCGGTTTCAGGCAACCAGCAATAAACAACAGCCAGATAGCCTGCTTGATGCTGTCACCCTGCAGCAGATGAATAACGTCGAGGGGGCCACTGAGCACACTCACGAAACTCAATGACCACAGCATGGTGACCAGTGTTGCCAGGCTGAGCAGATACTTTGCCAGTCCTGGCTTCCTTACCGTAAATAACAGCAACAACAGCACCAGGTAGCCGGCTGCGTTTAGCCCATATCCAATATCAGCAATCATCTGTCACCACTCGATGTATGTCCCTGTTATCGACAGTTTAATGTTAACTTAACGCTTTTTCACAACCAGGCTGCCAATTGAATAACCCGCACCAAAGGAACAGATCACCCCAACGTCTCCCGGTTGCAGATCCTGATGATGCAGCGCAAACGCGATCACTGAGCCGGCAGAAGCAGTATTGGCATATTCGTCCAGCACAATCGGCGCTTCCTGTTGCGACGCTTCACGGCCTAACAAACGCTTACAAATCAACGTATTCATATTGATATTGGCCTGGTGTAACCACCAACGGTTAACATGCTCCGGTTCGTATCCATGCGCCGCCAGATGCGCGCCAATGTGATCGGCGGCCATGGGGCACACTTCTTTAAATACTTTACGACCAGCCTGATGAAACAGTTTATCCGGGCCAAACGGATCAGCGTCATTTGCGCGGCTAATATAGCCAAAATTCGACCGGATGTTATTTGAAAATACGGTTTTCGCTTTGGTACTTAAAATATCAAAAGCACTGTCTGTCGAGACGGTGTCAGCCGACTCCAGTACGGTTGCCGTTGCAACATCACCAAAAATGAAGTGACTGTCGCGGTCGGTGTAATTAATTTGT
>NZ_CFIDRX010000242.1:0-5034 GCF_984433645.1 Marisediminitalea sp. | reverse complement strand
TTGTCGATTATTACCTGTCAAACATGTCACTGGACGTGGATGATTTTCGTTTTTACGAAGTCTACGGGTTGTTCAGGCTCGCTGCGATTGCCCAACAAATTTACTACCGGTACCATCACAAACAAACCCGCAACCCGGCGTTTAAACGTTTCTGGTTATTTGTGCATTATTTACTGTGGCGCTGCGAGCGCGCTATAAAGGGGCGGTAGCCATGAGCTGTGTGTATCTACTTCGCCATGGGCAAGCCAGTTTTGAAGCAGACGACTACGATGCGTTGTCGGGTACCGGCGAGCAACAGGCTCATCGCACCGGCGCAGATCTGGCGCGCAGGGGGATTACCTTTAATAAAGTCGTGTGTGGCGGAATGCAGCGTCACGGCCAGACACTGGCGCAGTTGCAAAAAGGCTACGGCGCGGCATTGCCAGCAGCGCCAGTTAACCCGGATTGGAACGAAATCGATCATCACAACATACTGGGCGTATTCGACGAGCGACTGGCTACGGCAGCCAGCATGCGACAATACTTAATGGCGCAACCTGAGCCAGAGAAGGCGTTTTTGAACGTGTTTACCCAGGCGGTTCACCGCTGGCAAAGCGGTAAGTATAACGACGACTATGCGGAGTCCTGGTGCAACTTCAGAAGACGGGTCCTGAAAGCGCTTGAAGCGACCTTCGTGGAGCTGGAAAAAGGGGAACAGGCGCTGGTGGTAACGTCTGGTGGCCCAATCGCACTGGTGTTCTCAAGCCTGATGCAGCTCCCTGAACAAAATTGGTTTAGCCTGAACTGGACACTGGTAAATACTGGGATCACAAAAATTCTTCGCACCGGCGGCCGCTTCATGGTGTCATCGGTAAACGAACATCAGCATTTGGATACACCGGCCAGTCGCTCGATGATTACCTACAAATAAAGAGAACAACAATGCGTAAAAATATTTTGATTACCGGCGCGAGTTCGGGCCTGGGCCACGGCATGGCGGTAGAGTTTGCCAAACAGGGCTGCAACCTGGCGCTCTGTGCGCGTCGCGTAGAAAGGCTTGAGGAGCTGAAAGCACAGCTAGAAAGCATTAACCCTAGCATCAAGGTGTTTATCCGGTCGTTAGATGTAAACGATCACGATGCGGTATTCAGTGTGTTTAAGGCGTTTCGCGATGACATGGGCACGTTGGACCGGGTGATAGTGAATGCCGGTATGGGTAAAGGTGCGTCAATTGGTACCGGGTATTTTCATGCCAACAAACAAACCGCGATAACCAATTTTGTGTCGGCCGTTGCTCAGTGTGAAGCGGCTATGGACATTTTTCGCGAGCAGAACGCCGGTCATCTCGTGACTATCTCTTCCATTAGCGCTGTGCGGGGCTTCCGCCGGGCCATGACAGTTTATGCGGCTACCAAAGCGGCGATCACGTCGCTGTCGGAAGGTATTCGCATAGACGTGCGCAACACGCCCATAAAAGTAACCTGTATTCACCCCGGGTTTATCCGCAGTGAAATAAACGACAAGGTAGAAAAAGTACCGTTTATTGTGGATACCGAAACGGGTTGCAAAGCCATGGTAAAGGCTATCAACAAAGAGACGGCAAACAGCTATGTGCCGACCTGGCCGTGGGCCTGGTTACACTGGATTTTACGCATCGCGCCGCAAAGCTGGATTGCCAAAATGAGCTAAGTTGGTTCAGTTTAAAAAAGATAAAAGAAACCCGCCAAATGGCGGGTTTCTTAATGCTTAAAATAAAGCTGAGTTTACATTCTGTAACGCACACCCAGGGAGAAGGTGCGGTCGCGAATGTAGGTATCACGAGGATATAAACGGGCATCGGCTGCAGAGTCACCGCCGAAGTAATCGTTGGCGACGTCATCGGCCAGGTTGGTGCCGTCGAAGCTGATAGTCAGGTTTTCATTTACGTCGTAGTTCACCGAGAAGTCCAGTGAGCTGATGGCTTCGTGAATGACTGAGCTTCCAGGCTGGTCGCCAGCTTCATTGAAGCTGCCGTACCATTCGCTACGCCAGTTGTAAGCCAGACGCACGTTAAGGCCTTCACGCTCATACATCAGGATAGCGTTGTAAGACTTGTCTGATACGTTAGGCAGCGGCTCCATAATCCCTTCGGCGTTTTCTGCTTCGTGGTCCATTAACGTGGTGTTCAGTTGGATACCCAGGCCGTCCAGCATGTCAGGCAGGTTTTCGAAGAACTGGGTATAGGCCAGCTCAACCCCTTCAAGGGAACCTGCGCCACTGTTTACCGGGCGGGTGATCGAGAACTCGTTCCCATTGATGGTTTCAGGGATCGCAACGTACTTCACATAACCGTCGATATCGCGGTAGAACACGGTTGCGGTTAATGAACTGGCTTCACCAAAGTACCATTCTGCTGCCAGGTCGTAGTTTTGTGACTCTACGGCATCCAGCTCAGGGTTCCCGCCGTTGCCGTAGCCCAGCGTACCGGTTTCTGAAGGCAGGAAGTAGGTTGCACTTGGGTTCAGGTCTGCAAAGTTTGGACGATTAATGGTTTTGCCGTAGGCTGCACGAAGGAACACTTCATCGGCTACCTGCAGACGCATGTTCACTGCCGGTAACACCTGCGTTGAACTGGTGTCGACCGTAATTGGCGTAACCACGCCATCGGTAATGCTGTTGCCGTTCAGTTCAGATTCCAGCTTAACAACGCGCACACCGGCTTCACCGTCTAACAGCATGTCGCCAATTTCAGTAGAGAAGTTAGCCTGTGCATAAATCGCATAGTTGTTTTCTGTGTTGTCGTAATAGCGCGCTGGCAGGAAGTCCGGGTCGTCACGTGAGTAACCCATGGCCTCTCGGATATCACCACGGTTAGCTAGCAAGTAAGAGGCGTTAGGCGTTAACCACTGCGTATTGTTCAGTGATGTAACGTCGCTCATGTAGCCGGCTGGCGAGTAATCTTCCAGACCCGGGAATTCGGTAAGCGGTATATTCCGGCCTGAGATGTTGCCACGGCCGCCGGTATCGGCTTCCTGATTAAAGGCAGAACGCTCGTTAATACGCAGGCCTACATCAACAGAGTGGATCCATGAATCCAACGCAATGTTCGCATCCAAGGTCCAGTCAATGGCATCACCTTCCTGATGACCCAGGCTGTCAAAGTTAGTCCACAGGGAGTACTGGCTAAGATCGGTCATGTCATATGGCTGACCGTTCGCGTCGAGGATTTGTACGTCAGAGATGCCCGCGCCGTTTTTGTCGAAGTCATAAATAATGGTGTCGGCAAAAAACGCTAAATCAAGAATAAAGCCTTTGTTGTTGGCTTCTGTGTCGGTGTACGCCAGGTCAGACTTAACGGTGATGTTGTCGAAATACCACTTGCCGCCCAGTGCAAACTGGTAGGTTTCAGACTCGTTGAAGAACGACTGGTTACTGGTAATGGTACCCGGTGCATCCGGACGAACCACAGACTGCGCCACGTTAGAGCCTTCTTTGTACGACTCAACATAACCATTACCCCAGCCACCCCAGCTAGGGATGGGTACCCAGAAGTTAAGCTGGCTGTTTTGCTCGTATTTCACTCCAAATACATCAAGGTAATAAGTGCTGTTGCTGTTCGGCTCGAACTGGAATGTCGCGTTGAATGAGTCGCGAGAGCGGTCACCGTAACGGAAATAACCACCGATAACGTTCGGTGCAAGTGCAGGCTCGCCAGCTACATTCAGCGGTGCAGAATTCGGGTTGTTGACTACCGAGTCTGGCAATGCAAACGGGGCCGTTACGAAGTTTACCTGGTCCTGAAAATCACGGCTTTGATGCGACACGCTTAACATAGCGCCAAAGCGGCCGTTGCTGTTATCCCAGTTGTTATTCAGTGTGACGCTGCCAATGGGATTCCAGGATTCAGCCTCATCGCTGTACACATAACGTAAACCGCCTGCAGCAGAGAAGCCATCATCAAAGTCAAATGGCTTACGCAGTTGGATATCGATACTACCTGCAATACCTCCTTCGATATCAGACGCGCTGATCGACTTTTTCACGTCTACCGAGTAAACCAGATCAGCAGGCACGTCGGTCAGTGACAACGAGCGGCCGGTTGTTGTGAAAATATTGCGGCCATTCATGGTTGTTACGATGTCGGGTAAACCGCGAATCAGAACCTGAGCTACTTCACCGTTTGTACGCGCAACCTGAATACCGGTGACGCGCTGCAGAGCTGCAGCCACACTGTTGTCGGGTAGTTTACCAATGTCTTCGGCCACGATGAGGTCAGAGATATTCGACGCATTCATTTTCATATTTTGCGCGGAGTTTAAGCTGGCTTTTACACCGCGTACGTCGATGATTTCAATAGTGTCTTCGGTGGGTTGCGTGTTGCTGGTGTCCTGAGCGTAAAGAGACTGTGAAGCCAATGCGGCCAATATAGCACTGGCTACCTGTGCACGTTTAAACATGTATCTTCTCCAAGAATGTTTGTAGTTGCGCAACCATCACGAATTACCCTGCCGATCAATACCGTGTTGTGTTGCGCGTAGTAAGGTTTACGACCATCCCGTATTAGGCGTCGCTAATTGTTCTTATTGTTATTCTTGGGTAAGGATACTATTGTATGATAATATTATAGTCAACATTTCATTAACGATTGTTAATGAAGAAATAGAGATTCTCTTGGTTTTATTGATGTATATCTATATTAATCAGTGTTTTATGGTTTCTTGGGTAGAGAGTGTGACAGGTGTTACTGTAGCGGTGAACAGGCATTCACCGCTTTAAAACGCAAAAAATGTTAATGTTTTGTATAACGAATAGTCAGTGATTTTGGCTCGAATTAGGATAACTGCAAGCATTATGCGGCTTGATATCAGGTTATTTGCTCGAAGTGATTGCGTACATGCATAACGTGGGCGAGGGCATATTCCGCTTTACTCAATGCGCCATAGGCAAAATGCTCAGCGAGCGGCCCTGTGTGTGCGTGAAACCGGTCCAGCGCCTCCACTAATTGGCCAATAGCCGCGTCAGCGGTCAGCGATGTCGGGGTATCTGGTGCGCCGGGGATGGGTTCTTCCAGGTTGT
>NZ_CFIDRX010000241.1:0-5146 GCF_984433645.1 Marisediminitalea sp. | reverse complement strand
CACGGTGTCCGGGATATTGACCGTGGTGGCGCCTGCATTGATGACCGCTTCTACCATGCGGCACAGGTAGTCGATATGGGTACGCCCAGCATCTTCACAAGAAAATTCGATATCATTGGTATAACGGCCTGCGTGTTTCACCGCCGCAACGGCCATCTCAACGATATCTTCCTGGGTTTTCTTCAACTTGTTGCTTACGTGAATATCTGACGTAGCAATGAAAGTATGAATCCGGAATTGGTCAGCAACCTTCAATGCTTCACCACAGGCATCAATATCGGCAGGTAACGCGCGTGACAAACCTGCTACCGTGGCATTCTTCACTTCTTTGGCAATCATTTGTACAGATTTAAAATCGCCCGGAGAGGACACCGGGAAACCCGCTTCAATGATATCCACACCAAGACGCTCGAGTGCCAGCGCGATCTGCAGTTTTTCTTTTACACTCAAACTGGCTGGCAAAGCTTGTTCGCCGTCACGCAAGGTCGTATCAAATATTTTTACCTGATTCGTCATGGCTTGGTACTCATGTTGTGAAGTTAAAAAAAAACCCGTGCTTAGCACGGGTTTTTGTGTGTTATTCGCTTAGTCGCAATCTACCCGTGCAATCTTGCTGCCATAAGGAGTAGAAGAGATAGAATCATAGTTTGCTTAATCATGGTTGTCCTGAAAAGCTAGAATTCGTGCGACTGTTTCAATGCGGGTAAATGTACAGGCTGAGCTGGATAAGGTCAACCACTGAATCCAATTTTCGCTATAAGTTTTAGTTATAAATTACGGTATTCGGCCTTTTTTAGGATAAAAATCATCTTTGGCCGTCAGCAGTGAGCTGAAATTAGAATTTAGGCGGCATTTTGGCGGCACTGAAATGACGCCAGTCAAGAGTACTGACCAGTAGCATTTCTCTGATAGACAAGCGTCGTGGCAGTGTTTTACCTTTGTGATTCCAACTGTGTCCACAGCATGCCGATGTCACGATGGTCTTGGTGGGTTTTACCAGATTAATCAGCCTTGGAGCGAAACGCGCCTCTTCCAGTGAGTTACCATTAAAATCAAACCAGCCAAACTTGTTGATATGCAGCGTCTGGTTTTCAAGCTGGACCTTGTCGATAGAGTCCAGTTCGATGTGCTCGTTGTCGAATTCCTGCACGCGGACGGGAATAACCAGGCCGACTTTGGCATGTTTTTCCAACCACTGTGCACAGACGTCTGAATCGGCGTTGCGTGCCGGGCTTTTCGCTGGCTGTTTGGCCTGCCAACTGGCGTTGTGTTCATCAAGAGCGAGCGGTGTAGTGCGACTTACCAGAAACCGCGCGGTGCGTTTCACATGATGGCTCAAGCCTGCCAATCTGCGGCGCAGTAAATTAATTTGTTTGGGACCATGAGCAGACAGGAATTGTAATTCCCGCTCATACAGGGCATTGCACAACTCGGCTAATTCGCGTTGTGAGGTATCAGATTCAACCGCCTGGAAGAAGTCTGTTTGTTGTGACGCGTGATCAGCGTGATCAGAAGACGGCGTCATGAATGATCATCGGTACGGCAATAAAAGCAGGGCAGGCCACATCGCCTGCCCCGTATTTATTACTGGCCTTTGATTTCGCTACGACCGTTGTAAGCCACTTTACCTGCCAGCGCTTCTTCGATACGCAGCAGTTGGTTGTACTTAGCAACACGGTCAGAACGACACAGTGAGCCTGTTTTGATTTGGCCCGCTGCAGTACCTACTGCCAGGTCGGCAATAGTAGCGTCTTCAGTTTCGCCTGAACGGTGAGAGATAACCGCGGTGAAGCCGGCGTCTTTCGCCATTTTGATGGCTTCCAGTGTCTCGGTCAGTGAACCGATCTGGTTAAACTTGATCAGGATAGAGTTACCGATACCGTTTTCAGTACCGCGCTTCAGGATCTTGGTGTTGGTTACGAACAGGTCATCACCAACCAGCTGTACTTTGTCACCGATCTTCTTAGTCAGGCTTGCCCAACCGTCCCAGTCACTTTCGTCCAGACCGTCTTCGATAGATACGATGGGGTACTGTTCACACAGTTCTGCCAGGTAGTCACCAAACGCTTCTGAATCGAAAGACTTGTCTTCACCAGACAGCACGTATTTGCCTTCTTTGTAGAATTCTGACGCAGCACAGTCAAGAGCTAGGGTAACGTCTTCGTTCATGGTGTAGCCGGCTTTTTCTACCGCTTCTACGATAACAGCCAATGCTTCAGCGTTAGAGCTCAGGTTTGGCGCGAAACCACCTTCGTCACCTACTGCGGTGTTCAGGCCTTTCGCAGACAGTACTTTTTTCAGGTTGTGGAAGATCTCAGCACCCATGCGCAGCGCTTCTTTAAAGCTCTTGGCACCAACAGGCTGAACCATGAATTCCTGGATATCAACGTTGTTGTCAGCGTGCTCACCACCGTTGATGATGTTCATCATTGGTACAGGCATTGAATATTGGCCAGAGGTACCGTTCAGGTCAGCGATGTGCTCATACAATGCAACACCTTTTTCGGTAGCGGCTGCTTTTGCTACTGCCAGAGAAACTGCCAGGATAGCGTTCGCACCCAGGTTTTCTTTGTTTTCAGTACCGTCTAAGTCGATCATGGCTTTGTCGATATCGCTTTGCGCTACCGGATCCATACCCAGCAGAGCCGGCGCAATTTTTTCGTTCACAGCAGCCACTGCTTTGGTTACGCCTTTACCCATGTAGCGGGCTTTGTCGCCATCGCGCAGTTCCAGTGCTTCGCGAGAACCAGTAGAAGCGCCTGACGGTGCACAAGCGCGTCCCATTACGCCTGAGTCCAGGTATACGTCTGCTTCTACTGTGGGGTTACCACGAGAGTCCAGAATTTCACGTCCAATGATACGCGAGATCTTCGCCATTTTATTTTCCTCAACAAGTAAAAAGGTACTCCGGGAGAGAGAAGTACCAGGTTTTTAAATTAATGATTTTCTTTTTGGTATTTTTGCGCTGCCGCCACAAACCCGGTAAATAACGGGTGGCCATCACGCGGAGTCGAAGTAAACTCCGGGTGGAACTGACCGGCAACGAACCAAGGATGATCCGGGATTTCCACTACCTCAACAAGGCGTTTGTCAGTGGACAAACCACTTACCTTCAGGCCAGCGGCTTCAATTTGGTCGCGCAGGTTGTTGTTTACTTCGTAGCGGTGGCGGTGACGTTCGTAGATTTCTTCACTGCCGTATGCATCGTGTACCTTGCTGCCCGGGATCAGGTGGCAAAGCTGACTACCCAGGCGCATAGTGCCGCCAAGGTCAGAACTTTCGTCACGTACCTCGGTACTGCCATCAGAGTCCAGCCATTCTGTGATCAGGCCGACCACCGGGTACGGCGTGTTTGGATCAAACTCGGTACTGTTGGCGTTTTCCATGCCAGCTACATTTCGTGCAAACTCGATCAACGCAACCTGCATACCTAAACAAATGCCAAGGTAAGGCACTTTGTTTTCACGTGCATAGCGGGCAGCCGCAATCTTGCCTTCAATACCACGCTCGCCAAATCCGCCTGGTACAAGAATCGCATCCAGTTTTTCCAGGATTTGCGTGCCTTTTGATTCGACGTCCTGAGAGTCAACATAGTGAATGTTGATGGTCAGGCGGTTTTTCAAACCGGCGTGTTTCAGCGCTTCGTTGACAGATTTATAGGCATCCGGCAGTTCAACATATTTGCCGACCATACCAATGTTCACTTCGCCTACCGGGTTAGATTCTGCATACAGAACCTGTTCCCATTCGGTCAGGTCTGCTTCTTCGCAATCCAGTTTGAAACGGTCTACAACCAGTTGATCCATTCCCTGGGCTTTCAGCGCTGCCGGGATGCGGTAGATGCTGTCTACGTCTTTCAGTGAAATAACGGCTTTTTCTGCTACGTTGGTGAACAATGCAATTTTTGAACGCTCGGTCGCTGGCATCGCGCCAACCGAACGACACACCAGGATATCTGGCTGAATACCAATTGAGCGTAGCTCTTTTACGCTGTGTTGGGTGGGCTTGGTTTTCAGCTCGCCGGATGCTGGCATGTAAGGCACCAGTGTCAGGTGCATAAACATCGCGTGGTCGCGACCAACTTCGGTACCCAGCTGTCTGATGGCTTCAATAAACGGTTGTGATTCGATGTCACCTACGGTGCCACCCACTTCAACAATAGCGACATCATGACCTTGTGCACCGTCGATAACGCGGCGCTTAATTTCGTTGGTGATATGCGGGATAACCTGAATGGTCGCGCCCAGATAATCACCGCGGCGCTCGCGGCGCAGTACTTCTTCGTAAACCCGTCCGGTGGTGAAGTTGTTCCGTTTTGTCATGCGCGTTCTGATGAAACGCTCATAGTGACCTAAATCCAGGTCGGTTTCGGCACCATCGTCAGTTACAAACACTTCGCCGTGCTGAATTGGACTCATAGTACCCGGATCAACGTTAATATACGGATCCAGTTTTAGCATGGTCACCGTGAGACCACGTGCTTCAAGGATGGCGGCAAGTGACGCTGCAGCAATGCCTTTACCAAGCGATGAAACGACACCACCGGTGACGAAAATATAATTAGTCATGCGAAACCTAAGACGTTGGGTTATTTATTGGGTAATGCACTGTTAGAAACAGCACTATAGACGGCGCAACAGTATACCCAATAAGCTGGCTGTTCACAATTATAACAAGCAATAAGATACGTGTATTAGGCGGGCAGGGCAATCTGCAATGATGACGTGTAGTTTGTTACGTATTTACGTCATCACTGCAGTGATTTAAGGACTAAAGATTACTCTGTTTTTTTAGTTCATAAATTAACGCGAGTGCCTGCTTGGGTGTCAGGTCGTCTGGGTCGATACCAGCCAGTGCCAGCTCTACAGCTGAAGGTTCGGGCTGCACAAACAGCGACTGTTGAGTGGCAGTTATTTCTGTCTGTGCATTGTTGCCAGGTGAGCCTGATACTTTTGCACTTTGCTCTAATTGTTTGAGACGAAGCTTTGCGGCACCGATAACGGCTTTGGGCACACCGGCTAATTGCGCCACCTGCAGCCCATAGCTTTTGCTGGCCGCACCCGACTCTACCGTATGCATAAAGCGAATTGTATCGTCGTGTTCTACTGCATCGAGGTGTAAATTGCTGACGCCATCCAATTGATTG
>NZ_CFIDRX010000240.1:0-5158 GCF_984433645.1 Marisediminitalea sp. | reverse complement strand
CGAATAGGCACGGGGGGCACCAAAAAGCCCAATTCCTGAGACAGCTTTTTACGCACCCCTTTAATCCGACTCAGTAGTTCGCCACCCTGGGCTTTATCTACTAACGGAATTAACCGGTAGCCCACTTCCAAACCAATGGTGTCAACGTGTTGTACGTCATCCCAGCCCAGTTCTTTTACTTCAACCGGCGCGGCATCCTGGTCATTGGTAACAACCGGTTTAGCTGGTTCAAGGGCGCGTTTTTTCTCCTGATACGTCTGATAATACGCATAGCCTCCAGCAAGTGCTGAAAAGCTCAGAAAGGCCAAATGCGGCATACCTGGCACAATGCCCATGACAAACAAGATCACTGCAGCAATATACAGCGCTTGTTTGTTACCCAGCTGGTCTTTGATCTCTGAGCCCATTTCCTGGGTTTCGTTTTCACGCGTCACGATAATGGCGGTGGCTACCGACAGCAACAGCGAGGGAATTTGCGCGACCAGACCATCACCAATGGTCAGGATGGTATACACTTCGAGCGCGTTGCCGAAACTCAAATCGTGCTGGATCATGCCAATGAACAACCCGCCCACGATGTTGATTAACATAATGAACAAACCGGCGATTGCATCGCCTTTTACGAACTTTGACGCACCGTCCATTGAACCGTAGAAATCCGCTTCAGCGGTAATATCTTCGCGGCGACGACGGGCTTCGTCCTGGTCGATGTAGCCTGCGTTTAAGTCTGCATCAATTGCCATTTGCTTACCTGGCATAGCATCAAGGGTAAAGCGCGCGTTCACTTCAGAAATACGACCCGCACCTGCGGTAACGACTTTAAAGTTGATGATTAGCAAAATCGCAAAAACAACCACACCGACGGCATAATTGCCGCCTATCACGACCTCACCAAAGGCCTCGATCACCTTACCCGCCGAATCGCCGCCTTCGTGGCCATACAACAACACAACACGTGTCGAAGCCACGTTTAATGCCAGACGTAATACGGTTGCGATTAACAGAACAAGGGGGAAAATACCAAAATCTACCGGGCGCTGGGTAAATACCGCCACCAAAATAATCACGAGGGATAAAGCAATATTGAAACTAAACAGCACATCCAGTAGCAGTGGCGGCATGGGCAGAATGACCATGCCCATAATGGCCAACAACACTAACGGTACACCCAATCCCTGAGTCAGCTGTTGCAACTGCGCTTTATCAAAGCGTTGTAGATAATCAGATAGCACCATAAGTTAAATTCTTACCAACAGATTTTTGACGCAATAACGTTTCTTTCTGTAGGTATATCAATCTACGTGCCAGCTTTTACTGCTGTGGTGCTAACTGATTATTAATCCATCACAAAAACACAACAGCCCGCATAAGCAGGCTGTTTATTGTCAATTTAGTAGCGCATATCCGGTGGGATTGGCAGATTATTTGAAACCGGCTTGGGACGTTTACCCTTACCCGCTTTAAAGGCTTTTAACTGGAACACATAGGCCAGTACCTGCGCGACAGCCATGAATAGCTTGTGCGGAATCTCTTCATCAACTTCTGTGGTGTAGTAAATTGCCCGGGTTAGCATAGGCGTTGCGACCAGAGGCACGTCATGGGCTGTTGCAATCTTACGAATATGCATCGCCAGTTCGTCGCCCCCTTTGGCAACGACTACGGGTGCCCGGTTGCCATTCTGGTCGTATTTCAGTGCCACTGAGTAGTGAGTCGGGTTTGTCACAACCACATCGGCCTTCGGCACTTCCTGCATCATTCGGCGCGCGGCGGCCTGATATTGCAAACGACGAATACGACCTTTAACCTGAGGGTCACCTTCGGCGTTTTTCCGCTCGTCTTTGACCTCCTGCTTGGTCATCTTCATTTCTTCTTTGTGCTTATGCGCCTGGTATGGCACATCAATCAAGGCAATGGGGATCATACCCAGAGTCAGAAAGAAAAACGCCCATTCAATCATGTCCAGCGCGTGGAACACATTCAGCGGGAAAATCTCCTGGTCTAGGTGCAGCGCCTCATCCTGGAAAAAGGACAGCGACACCAATGCCATACCGCCAATCACGAAGAATTTAGCGATGGCCTTCAGCAATTCAACCAGGCCATTCATACCAAACATGCGTTTAAAGCCCTGAATCGGGCTCATTTTGTTCCAGCGTGGCTGGGCTGAATACCAGGTAAAATTAAACCCACCCAATGCAATCGAGCCATAAATGCCCGCTATCATGGCGACAATCATGTAGCCAATAACGGGAATACTGACAGCTGAAAGCGCTTCTCCCCAGGCCGAGAACATATGAGTAGGGTCGTAGGTTTCATCACGCGACAAGGTAAATACCCGCTGCATGATTGCAAACAGGGCCTCGGCAATGTAGCCACCAATGAGCAGAAACATAACGCCACTCACAATCAAAACCAATGTGGTAGATAATTCCCTCGAACGCGCCAATTGGCCTTTTTTTCTGGCGTCTTCGAGGCGTTTGGACGTGGCGTCTTCTGTTTTTTCGTGTGTATCAGCCATGCTGGCCTACCCCCGTTTAGGTCGGACACACTGCCAGCAGTTCACACATAAACTGCAAGGCACGCTGCCATTGGTTTTCGAAGTGGCTGGTAAAATTGTCCAGCGTGAGCCAGATAATGATCAGGCCCATTATTTGCGCAATCGAAAAACCGATACTGAAAATATTTAACTGTGGTGCCGCTTTGGTCATCACACCAAAGGCCAGGTTAACAATAAGCAATGAAATAATCGGCGCTAACGCCAGGGTCAAAGACGCGACAAACATCCACCCTGCCCAATGGGCGATATCGCGAAGTTGCTCGGGTGCAAACCAGCTTTCACCAATGGGGAAAGCGTCAAAGCTCATGACCATCATCTGTATCATCGACAGATGACCATCGAGTTGCCAGAACAACAAGGTGGCTAAAATAAGATAGAACTGACCGACCGCGGGCACGTTAATCCCATTCACGGGGTCGACAATGCTGGCAAAACCCAAACCGGTTTGCATGGCAATAACCTGACCGGCCAGCACGAACGTATTCAGCACCATCATGGAAATAAAGCCAATGGCAATGCCAATGAGCAATTGCTGAATACCCAGTAAAAACACACCTACATCAACCAGGTTATTGACCGGCGACGGCGGTACTACCGGCATGATCACTAGCGACAAAAAAATGGCTAGTAACGCGCGAACAGGCGTGGGAATCGATTTAGCACTAATGCCAATCATGGCGGCAAACATGCCGCTTATACGCATAAAGGGCAGCATTAAATCAGCCAGAAACTGATTAATGGCAACCAGTGAAACATCCATTTAGCCAATCACCTGTGGTATTTGCTCGACCATGTGGAAAGTAAAGTCCATCAGCTTTTGCACCAGCCAGTTTCCGCCCCAACTCAACGCCAGCAACGTCACTAACAAACGAGGCAAAAAACTCATGGTTTGTTCGTTGATAGACGTTGCCGCCTGAAATACGGCAACAATAAGACCAACGATCAGGCTGGGAACAATCACTGCAGATACCAGCAGAATAACCATGAACATGGATTCACGCAGGATTTCAACAAACACTTCTGGTGACATGACGCTCTCCTACACACCCATACCAAAACTGGTCGCCAGCGTGCCGAATATCAGGTTCCAACCGTCCACCAGCACAAACAACATAAGTTTAAACGGCAATGACACAATCATGGGTGACAGCATCATCATACCCATGGCCATTAGAATGGAAGCAACGACCAAATCGATGATCAGAAAGGGAATAAACAACATGAAGCCAATCTGAAACGCGGTTTTTAGTTCACTGGTAACAAACGCAGGGATAAGAATATTCAATGGCACATCAGCTGGATCCTGATATTTGTCTTCGTCTCCGGCAATCGATACGAACGTTTCTAAATCCTTCACCCGGGTTTGCGACAACATGAAAGCCCGCATTGGCCCTTTTGCTTGCTCAATGGCTTCCATTGAGGTCATTTCTTCTTCCAGATACGGTTGCAATGCCCGTTCATTAATCTCGTCAAATACGGGAGCCATGATGAACATCGACAAAAACAAACTGACCCCAATCAGGATCTGGTTCGACGGAGACTGCTGTAAACCAATCGCCTGACGCAGAATAGACAACACCACAATAATTCGGGTGAATGACGTCATCATCATAATAAACGCAGGCAGCAAGCTCAGCGCTGTCATAATAAACAGCGCTTGCAGCGTCATGGTGTAATCCTGACTACCGTCGTTGTTGGTGGTTACTGTGACTGCTGGAATCCCCTGCTGAGCCAATACTGGCCCAGCCAGCAAGTAAATTGGCAGGGCTACCCCCAACCATTTCATGAGTTTACTTGTCATCGCCACTCTCCTTCAGCGATGGATTCATTTTTTGCGCCATCGCCTGCACCAGTTTTTGTTTGAACATCGCGCCGCCCTGATTGTCTTGCTGCGTAACAATCGGGGTGTCTAATTTGCTCAGGTGATTAATGTTCTGTGCGGTAACGCCTATCAGATGTTGCTCTTCGCCAACCTGAATGACCATCACCCGTTCTCTGGCCCCTGCAGAAAGGCTCGCAACGACTTTTAAGTGCTGGCTGTTACCGGGAGTGACATTAAACCGACGCATGACATACGCCAGCGAAAAAATGATGCCGACAATCAGCAAAAGTGATAGAAAAATTGACAGTACCGAGGTCGGGTTAGTGATACTGGCAGCGGCGTTTGCCGCAGGTGAAAGGAGGATTGCCAGCGGGGTAAAGAAATACCCCACTGATTTTAATAGGTTTTTACCTGAGCTTTTTAATTCTTTCGATTTGACTAATAACATCCGTTAACCGAATACCAAATTTATCGTTGACCACTACTACTTCTCCATGAGCAATCAACGTGCCATTTACAAGCACGTCCAGTGGTTCACCGGCAACCCGGTCCAACTCAACCACGGAACCCTGGTTAAGTTGCAGTAAGTTTCGGATGCTGATCTGGCTGCGGCCCACTTCCATAGAAATGGTCACGGGAATATCCAGAATCGTATCTAGTTTTTTCTTTTCTTCCTGAGTAATGGGTGCATCGTCAGAGAGTTCGTCCAGTTCTGCGACTTTTACATCATCATCGGCACCGCCATCGTCAGCCTCTGCTTCAGCCTGTTCAGCCATGGCTGC
>NZ_CFIDRX010000239.1:0-5161 GCF_984433645.1 Marisediminitalea sp. | reverse complement strand
AGTGGAGATAGATCGATAGTACGCATAGTCATATCCTCAAAATTAAGCAATATGGTTTTTAATAAGTTGCCCCGCTTTGCGGCGGCAGGTTTACCGGTCTTTTACTCAAGCCCCGGTACTAATTAATGTGGGAATGCGCAGGTCGAAATCAAGAGTGCAGATAGAAATTTTTTTTAACTATTTATTCAGGCAGCGGGGAAATCGTGCGTTTCCCCGCTCGAATAAACAGGAAATTACATGGCCAGAGACTTCACAATCTGGCCATCTTTTACCACAAGGCCAACGTTTTCAAGTAGTGAAATATCATCAAGGGGGTTGCCTTTTACGCCTACGATATCCGCTTTTTTACCTTCTGACACGCTGCCCAGCACTTCCTGTTGTTTTAACAAGGTGGCAGCATTGATGGTAGAGGCCTGAATGGCTTGCATGGGTGTCATACCAAACTTCACCATGCGAGCGAATTGCTTGCCATTGTCACCATGCGGATAGACACCTGCATCGGAACCAAACACCATTTTAACGCCTGCTTTTACCGCTTTGGTAAAGTTGTCACGCTGGCGCTGACCAACAATACGTTCTTTCGCCAGGCTTTCTTCCAGAATACCTGCTTTGGCCCCTTCAGACAGGATGTACTCGGTAACGTAGATGTCCATAGAGAAATACGTACCGTGTTTCAGGGCCAGGTTGATCGCTTCGTCATCCAACAGGCTAACGTGTTCTACCGAATCTACACCTGCTTTAATGGCGGTTTTGATGCCATCTGTACCGTGGGCATGGGTTGCTACGGTTAAGCCTCGCATGTGGGCTTCGTCTACCAACGCCTGCATTTCTTCGAAGGTATATTGCTGAACACCCACTTTAGTACCTTTCGACAGCACACCGCCGGTACCACAGAACTTAATAACCGTGGCGCCGTATTTGATGTTTCGGCGCACTTTTTCACGGACTGCCCAAGGGCCGTCGGCTACCCCTTCGCTTACAGTATGGTATTCATAGGGCAATAAATTGTTGTCACAGTGGCCGCCTGTAACACCCAGAGAAGGGCCTGCTACAAACATACGGGGGCCGGTGATATCGCCATCGTTAATGGCATCGCGCAGGGCAACGTCTGCAAAGCCGGGTGCGCCGACGTTACGAACCGTGGTAAAACCGGCCATCAATGTCGCTTCGGCGTGTTTCACGCCTGTCAGCGTCACTCTGGGCAGTGAGTCTGCTAAGCGTTTGTAACCGTGTTTGGTGGCATCACTGGTTAAATGCACGTGCATGTCCATTAAGCCGGGTAGCAGTGTGTAGTCACCAAGTTCGATGATTTTACTGCCTTTAGAGAACGTCACTTTGCGTGCTTCTCCAGCAGCCACAATGGTGTCATCTTCAATGACAACGACGGCGTTTGAGATTAATTTGCCGTTTTCAACATCGATTAATCGATCGGCTTTGAGTACCAGTGTTTGCGCAAAAGAGAGTGTGGAGGTAGCGGCAAGTAACACCGCAGCAGCCAGTTTTTTCATTGTTATCTTCAAGACCTGTTTACGAGTAATCCCTTATTAAACGTAATTCAGGCCCTGAAGTGAAGTTTGCTATCGGCAAGCGGGTTATTTTTCCCGAGGAGTCGCGCGTTTACTGACTGCAAACAGATACAAAGCCAGTGAGATTAGCCATACCAGGCTGTCACCCCATTGCCGGTACAGGGTGTACCCGGTTACTTTGGATAACTTGCCCGATAACGTTGCGGCTTCGAACTGTGGCAGGCGGGCAACTATATCGCCATGGTGATCAACCAACGCGCTGATGCCGTTGTTGGTGGCGCGGATGACGGGAATGCCGAATTCCTTTGCGCGTACCTGTGCAATTTGCATGTGCTGGTCGGGTCCATGTGACGCACCAAACCAGGCGTCATTGCTTACGGTGATAATAAAATCCGTGTCCTCATATAAATTTGCAGCAACCTGACGCGGAAAGGCAATTTCAAAGCAAATGGCGGGTGCCAGATGATTGCCGTTTGCAACCAGGTTGGTTTGCTGAAAATCACCGCGACTAAATGACGACATGGGTAAGTCAAACAGAGGGGCGAGAGGGCGCAGTAAATCTTCAAAGGGGACAAATTCGCCCACCGGCAACAAGTGGTGTTTTGCGTAGCGGTTTCCGTGGAAATAATAGTAATGGCCGCTTTCATCCTGCTCATACTTCTTGCCCATCACAATTAAATTGTTCCAGGCCTCTTCGCTCTCAAAATTGTAGTTCACCACACCGGTAATAATGGCCGTGTCGTGCTCAGTAGCGCGAGCGTCCATTTTTTGCAGGTATTCCAGTGCGAGTAATTCAAGTTTTGGCACCGCGGCTTCGGGCCACACTATGATGTCATTGTCCCATAGCAGATCGGTCAGGGTTTCATAGCGGGTCATCGTTGGCTGATCCTGCTCAGGTACCCAGCGTAGCGATTGAGCAATATTGCCTTGCACCATGCCTACAGAGACATCCTCGACCGGCGTCGTCCAGTTGATCTGATTCAATCCAACGCTACCGGCTATTGCAATGGCGGCCACGATACCGCTGCCGATATAGCGTCTGGTGTAAATGCTCGCCACGATACTCGCCGACAACCCCACCAATAACGCGGTTACGCCTGTCTCACCAATGGCGGCAAACCAGCCGTTTAACCAGCCGCTTAGCTGACTGTAACCAACAGATAACCAGGGGAAGCCCGACAACATCCAGCTGCGTAACCATTCGGCACTCGTCCAGAATAATGGCAAGGCAAAAGGCCACCAGGTAACGCTGAAGTAGCGCTTCAGAAAATGAAAGGCCAGGGCAGGATATAGCGCCAGATAGCCACAGAGGGCTAACATCATCAGTACCGAAGCAAATAATGGCATACCGCCAAAATCAGCAATGCTGACATGGACCCAGCTAATGCCTGCACCAAACCAACCTAATCCAAACAGCCATCCCAGTTTAAAACCAGAAACGTGCTGCTTATTGAGCTGATATAGCGCTAAACACAACGCAACAGGTGTTAACAACCAGATGTCAAAGGGGGCGTAAGCTAAAGTAAGGGAACTGCCGGCCAGCACGGCCAGCAGATAGGGTAACCACTTGCGCAAGGGAATTACTCCAAATCAGGCAGTGTCACTTTGAGCTGCACCAAACGACGCTTGTCGGAGTTGGTGATTTTGAACTGAATATTGTCGATGGTAATTTCATCGTTGGTGGCTGGCATATGGCCAAATGCCTTCAACACAATACCGCCGATGGTATCCGCTTCTTCTTCACTGAATTTGGTTTCAAAGAAACGATTAAATTCTTCTACCGGGGTCAGTGCTTTTACCGAATAGGTATATTTGTTTAACGGACGAATATCATCGGTACCGTCTTCTTCCGTATCGTATTCGTCTTCGATTTCACCGACGATCAGCTCAAGAATATCCTCGATGGTAACCAGACCCGACACACCGCCGTATTCGTCTACAACAATGGCCATGTGGTAGCGTTGTTGGCGGAATTCTTTAAGCAGCACGTCTACGCGTTTGCTTTCCGGTACGATGACCGCCGGGCGCAACACGTCGCGGAGTTGGAAAGGCTGCTCATCTTTATTGTTGAAGGCAAAGCGCAGGAGATCTTTGGCGAGCAGGATGCCTTCGATATGGTCTTTATCTTCGTTGATAACCGGGAAGCGGGAGTGCGCACTGTCTAGCATAACAGGCAGGAATTCTTCTACGGGTTGATCGATGTCGATGGTCACCATTTGCGCTCTGGGGATCATAATGTCCCGTACACGCATTTCGTTTACGCCAATGACGCCTTCGATCATTTCTCTGGTCTGTGGATCGATCAGCTCGCGCTGCTCGGCTTCCGTGATCACTTCAACCAGATCCTGTTTACTTTGCGGCTCTCCGGAGAAAGACAGTTTGAGTTTTTCAAACCAACTTTTGCCCGAGGAGCCGTTGGTAGAGTGGGGGTTATCGTCGCTCATAATATCCGTTATTTTTACATTACTAGGCAAAGTTAATCGTCTTGATACGGGTCGTCAATGGCTAATTTGGCTAAAATCGCAATTTCCAGCCCTTCCATTTCTTCCGCTTCGGCGTCTTCAATATGGTCGTAGCCCAGTAAATGCAAGGTGCCGTGCACAATCATGTGGGCATAATGGTGAGCAATAGGTTTTTGTTGCTCTTCTGCTTCCCGGGCAATAACGGGGACGCAAATGACCAAATCACCCAGTAAATCCAATGGCACTTCAGGGGGGCATTCAAACGGGAATGACAGCACATTCGTGGGTTTATCTTTCCCGCGGTAGTCATTGTTTAGTTGTTGGGATTCATCATTGTTAACGAATCGAACGGTGATTTCTTTATCGCCGATATGCAAATGAGACAGGACGGCAGAGGCCCATGCTGTTACCTGTGCCTCTCCCGGCAAGGTAGCAAGCAAGCCCTGATCGGCATCAAAGGCTTGCTGGTAGTCGATTATGGCAACCATGGCTCAGTTAATCTTCGCGCTTGTCGTTGTCGTTACCTTCTTGCTTTTTGGCAATGCGGATACGCTCTTGTTCGGCTTCATAATCTTCATAAGCTCGAACGATACGCGCTACTACCGGGTGACGTACTACGTCGCCCGCGGTGAAGAAATTGAACGAGATATCAGGTACCGGCTGCAGCACGTTGATCGCATGACGCAATCCTGAGCGCGCACCGCGAGGTAAATCAACCTGGGTGATGTCACCCGTGATCACGGCTTTGGAATTAAAGCCAATACGGGTCAGGAACATTTTCATTTGTTCCACCGTGGTGTTCTGACTTTCATCCAGAATAATAAAAGCATCATTTAGCGTGCGACCGCGCATATAGGCGAGCGGCGCAACTTCAATCACGTTGCGTTCCATTAGCTTTTCGACTTTTTCGAACCCCAGCATTTCAAACAAAGCATCGTAGAGCGGACGCAAATACGGGTCGACTTTTTGTGACAGGTCGCCGGGCAGGAAACCCAGTTTTTCACCGGCTTCTACCGCTGGGCGCGTTAACAGAATGCGACGGATTTCCTGACGCTCAAGGGCATCAACGGCACAGGCAACGGCCAGATAGGTTTTACCAGTTCCCGCAGGACCAATACCAAAGGTAATGTCATGGTTAACAACATTGGCGACATATTGCGCCTGATTTGGGTT
>NZ_CFIDRX010000238.1:0-5189 GCF_984433645.1 Marisediminitalea sp. | reverse complement strand
ATTCCCCGGCTAACTTTTTTAAAAGTAAGCCAGCCGGGGCGATTTTAGTGGATTAAAACTGATAAGACGCAAACAGTCTTAACGTTCTGGGTTGTCCAGGGCCCACAAACTCAGTCGATTCGATATCGTCGTAAATATCTTCCAACACTTCGTCGGCTTCGCCATAGGTGCCAAAGGTTTCGAACTCGGTATCAAACACATTTTCCAGACGCAGGCCAACGGTAATACCACTTGAGTGAGCATAGGTGGCACTTAGATTAACCAGCGTATAACCATCTAACTCGCGGTTCTCGTTGGCTTCGTCGCCACGGAAATACTGGCCCGATGCGTAGTCCACATCTGCGCTGATGTACAGGTTGTCCAGCAGCGGGTAAGTGACTTCCACACCGGCAAGCCATTCAGGCTGGCCCGGAATGGTATCGCCCGGCGTTACCTGGCGGCCAGGTCCCATGGGGTTTTGTGGGCTGAACGAGACAAAAGGAGATTCAAAGGTCGCCTGTAAGTAGCTGACATTGGCAGACACTTCCAGGTCGTCCCATTGCTGTAACACGCTGAATTCAGCACCCTGACGGCGCGTTTTGTCTACGTTTACGAAGTATCCTACCGATGCGCGGTCACCGGCCTGTTGGAAAATAATGTCGTCTTTGCTCTCACTGCGATACACCGCAGCGTGGATCAAGCCGTTCTCCAGCGTAATATTGGCGCCCAGTTCAAGGGTATCAGTGCGTACCTGATCCAGCGGCGGATCGGCCACAAAACCATTGGGCAGTTTACACGGATCGTCTTCGTCGGCGCAGCTTAGTTCTGCTGGCGTCGGCGTACGTGACGATTGGCTGTAAGACGCATAAGCGTGGTAGCCGTCGGTTCGGTAGTGCACCGTGGCAGATGGATTAAACCGGTTAAATGCGTGGTTACCGTTCAGCGAGCCTTCGCCAACTTCAACGCCGTCTACCATATCAATAGTGGATTTGTTGTAGCGTGCGGCCAGAGCCAGTTGCCAGTTGTCGTTCAGATCTATGACATCGCTAACAAACGCATAGGTGTGGCGAACATCGGTAGTCAAACGCACACGGGAACCTTCGTCAAATACGCCAATGCCGGTAACGCCACGGCTGCTCTCAGGCGTCTCATTGTCGAGTACGGCAAATTCGGTGTTGCTGCGAAATGAAATATCAGCGGTGTCGATGCCCAGACCAACTACCCAGTGGTGTGTCATTGAACCTGTGGCAGCTTTACCCGCCAGTTCGGCGCTGAAGCCAAAGCTTTGCTGGTCGGTAAAGCTGGTATTGGCGGTACCATCCAGGGTATCAGGGTCAACGTCACTGATGTTTTCTAATGGTACTAACGGGTCAAAACCTACAAACTGAACGGCGTCGTCTTCTTCGAATTCTTCGTCGTCATCGTCGTCATCATCAGACGTTGTGAGCGTGGCGGCCTCTGCATCATCGTCATCGTCTTCAAACAGTTCAGCTTCTTCGTCCTCTTCACATAAGGTCTCGCCGTAGCCTACATCACATTCTTCGTAGTCACTGTCGTCACCGTTGTAGGTTTCGATTTCGTTTTCACGGTAATAGGCGTTCAGACGCAATACCAAATCGTCGTCCAGGTTCCACTCGTGATTCAGGTTCAGGAAGCGCAGGTTAGTAAAGGTCTGATCAGGGCGAGTATAAATGGCTGCGCGCCCCTCGTACGGGATCAAGTCTACCGGAATGGCACCGTTACCAATCAAATCGTTTTCATTCACAGCCAGCGTGATGCGGGTGGCACTGTCTTCACCTTTGTGGGTAATGTTAGCCAGTCCTTGCTGAATATCGCTGGGCGAATAGTCGCGCCAGCCGTCTTCTTCGTATTTGTTGATATTAATGTAATAGCCCCACTCGCCATTGTTGCCGCCTGACTCCAGGTTGATGCCGCGCTGGCTAAAATCACCGCCCATGACAGTGACTTTATTGTGTGGGAAAGAAAAGCCGTCTTTGGTATTTAAAATAAGCGCCCCACCCAGGGTATTCTGACCAAATACCGGGTTAGCACCTGATACCAGGGTCACAGAATCCAATGCTGAAGGTGGAATGAGATCCCAGTTTACGGTATCACCAAAAGGTTCGTTAAAACGCGTACCGTTTAAGTAAACCGACAGCCCCTGAGGCAGACCCAGCAAGGGAGAGGCGGTAAATCCACGGTATTGGAGATCGGCCTGAAACGGGTTGTTTTGCACATCGTTGATCGACACACTGACCAGTTGATTGTCCAGAATTCTGGCCAACGAATTGCCATTTTCAACTTCCAATGCATCGGCATCCAAATGCTGACTGGCGGGCGAGTATTCCGATAGCCCACTCACAAAACTAAGGGGAGATTGTCCGTATACGGTGACCTGTTCAATGTCTTGTTCCTGAGCACTGGCCTGAAAGCTTGCGGCTATACAGGATGCCAAATATAAGTACGCGGTTTTTTTCATGATGTATGTCCGATTATGTGCCCTGTGCGTTCTAACATCAGCTGTTATTGTATGTGGCTGCGATGAATGTACGCATCGTGTTAATGGCTGGTTAATATGAGGCTAAGTATGAAAATTTGCGGGCATTCCTCCTATGGAATTGTTCCCTGTGACACCGGGAAAAGTTCCCGGTTTTACCTTGTAGTACTTTAGAAAAGTACCAAGTTATTAGGCGCTTAGTGCTAAAGTAGTAGTGTTTTTTTCGCTGGTGCAAGAAAGGCGTTTGACCGGTGTTAACACATAAATTCCCGACTGGAACTTCAAATAAAAAAAGCCAGCCGAAAGGCTGGCCAGGGTGATTGGGTGATGAAGCCCGTCACTGGAGTATACGTGTAATGTTCGAGGGTTATTCGCTGCATTACAGTAATTTTATGCTGACAGTGTTTCATCATCTGAGCCACGGAAAAGTTCCCGTTTTCGGCGTGGTCTTTTCCTGATAAGAGTTAGTTAGAGCTGGTGGCTGTATATCCGGCACATCGGCGATATTGGTTAATAAATGGCGAAAAGCGCTAAGCTTGTATTTGGGGGTTAATTCTAATTTATTGATTTTTAGTTACTTTTATTTTGGTGTGGACTTTGCTTCTAATTGAAGCATTATTAGATGAGCGTGAATAACGCGCATAACGAGAAGAAGGAAACCGTCATGGTAAAGCTGGAAGACCGTCCCATTGAGCAGGTACGCGAAGAAGTCATTGATAAACTCATTTATCACTACAGTCACGGTGTGATTTCTGTGGAAGCTTTTGAGCGACGATTGGACGAAGCCATGGCGAGCAATGACCACCATGAAATTGTCGCGTTAGCAGCGGATCTTACCTTACAGGTAGACGGTGATTACAGCCGTGAAAAAGAACACAAGTTCAGTGTGAACTATGCAACCGGCGAAGCACCGGAGCGCGATACTATTGTGAATATCATGGGCGGCTCAACGCGCACAGGCCGATGGACTGTACCGCGGGAAATCCGGGTAATCGCACTAATGGGCGGTACCGATATTGATTTCACGGATGCTGAATTTCGTGCTCAGAACATTACCGTAAAAGTACTGTGTGTAATGGGCGGCGTTGATATAAAAGTGCCTGAAAATGTAAATGTGGTTACCAAAGCATTTTGCGTAATGGGTGGCCTTGACAACAATACGCCGTCAATTGCAGACCGACAGGCACCCACGATCACGGTTGAGGGCTTTGTGCTGATGGGCGGTGTGGATATTGATATAAAACGTACGATGAAGGAAAAATTCGTCGCGTTTGCCAATCAGATGAAGTCGATGTTTAGCACAACGTCTCAACCAGACCACCGAAAGCGCGGGTATTAGGCGAGGCAGATGAGTTCTCACTGACTCAGCCAATGAATTAAGTAGGGCTCAATCAGTTCGGACACTTCAACTATTGGTCAAACGCGGTCGTACTGGTAGTTTATTCTGGACGGCTGATTTGTACGTTAAGCAGACTTTTCGTTTTATTTCCTATGAAAACACAGAATATGGTTTTTCATGGGAAACGGGTGTTACTATGAAGTCTCAGTAATAAGCTGTTATGAGTCTTTAGAGGGATTATGAGCGACTGGGATATTGATCGAGAACCAACAAAGAGTGAGCAGATGCTTGCTCGTGTTCTTTCTGTTCCTGTGTTTGTGATCTTAACTATTTTGATGGCTGTAGCATTGGTAAATGCCTTTCGGAAACCATCGACAAGTTCAATTATGATATGCCTTTTACCATCAGTGCTATGGTTGTTTTCTGGACGAGTCCTGTATGGAGTTTTCTTCACCCCAAGGCTGAAACCATCAAGTAAGGCAATAGTGTTTACTGGTTACACGATCGGAGCAATGGGCATTTTACTGCTAATTGGTTCAGTAATTACTTCTAACAATGCATTCTATATGGCATCTATAGGCACTACCTGTTTATGTGGTGGTTTTTTCATAATCCGTGGCAGTAATCAGGATTCAGACTCATAACAAGCAAATCAAGGCGGACACCCAGGCTAACACAGCTTTTTGCACTGGCGGGGCCAGTTTAGCGCAAAAAACTGTGTTACTCTGGGTGTGCCACTTATTTGAGCGTTAAACGTCCACTCCTTGTCTTCTGCGGCCATACCCAATCCATGTGCTTATGTCCGCTATTCGCTCTTTTCGGCCATCATTGAATTGCGGACTTCTCAGATTGGATTGAGCCTAAAGTTCGAAACGGTCAGATTGCGCATGGGTCACTGTACGATTGAGATATACTGATCTTAAACGCAATCCGCATTTCAGTACGCCTGATTATCCAGCACGTGTTGTACGCTTTTAAGCAACGTGTGGTAAGACACATTTTCATACTTACCAAACTGCGCGTGCTTACGGGCCTTTAGTTTGGTAAATACCGGTTGGGTTAATCCTGCCGCAAAACGCGCGATCAGTGCGGCTGATATGGTAGCGTCCGAGGGCTGATTCGACAGCCAGTGATGAATAGCCTGCAAATCCTCAATCAGTGACGACGGGTTCACGTCATCCTCGCTTTTTTCTAACTGCAACACCTGGCCACGGCATACCGAGCAGTGCCCACATTGTTCCGGGGCGTGCTGATCGCCGAAATACAGGGCAAGATTGTGATTTAAGCAGCGGTCTAAGTTAAAAAATCGCAACATGGTAGCTATACGTGCTAATTCTGACTGTTCGTTGGCGCTGCAATAGTGCTGCAGTTTAG
>NZ_CFIDRX010000237.1:0-5193 GCF_984433645.1 Marisediminitalea sp. | reverse complement strand
GCCATACCAATAAGGTTATGCAGCATAACCGCGCAGACCACTGGCCATACTAAAACACTCACGTTGTGATTGTTGAGCGCTACAACAATGGCAACGATCAGTAAAATTGCCAGAATAGAGAAGCGTGAAAACCAAGGGGTAAGCCGTTTCAGGTGTGCTGAAAAGAAATGATTAAACATCATGCCGGCCAATACCGGTAAAACAATCACCTTCACCAGCATTGTAAGCATGGAAGCCGCGGGGACGTCGATGTTTTGGCCTAAATAGAGCCAGGTCAGCAGAGGCAGCATAACAACCGCCACCAGCGTCGAAATCATCGTCATACTCACTGACAACGCCACATTGCCTCTGGCGAGGTAGGTCATCACATTCGAGGCAGTACCGCCGGCAGTGGCCCCCACCAACATCATGCCTGTCATGAGTTCACTGCTCAGGCCAAGTAAAAGAGAGATAAGCCAGGCCGCAAGCGGCATAACCAAAAACTGAATTGCAACGCCGAACATAACGATGTTGCGATAAGACACAATTCTGGTGAAATCCTTCCAGGTTAGTGTCAGGCCCATACTCAGCATTACCATCACCAGCAGGGGGATTATCCACGGCTTTAACTGCGCAAATAGCGCCGGAAACAAGTAGGCCAGTATACTGACCAGAACAGCCCACACCGGAAACAGAAAAATTGCCATGAATACACCTGCTATGAGATTGTGCTGCTCGCCATCTTAACATCACAAAGCAATGAAAAATAATTGCTTAGATTTAAGACTATACGTTCTTAAACGCCCCGAACGTAGCTTTGTATTCGCTCGGCGAAATCGACAGGTATTTTTTAAAGTTGTAGCGCAACGTAATGGCATTGTCGAAGCCTGCACGCTCAGCAATGTGTTCAAGGCCAAGCTGGGTGGTTTCAAGCAAGGATTTAGCAACTTCCAGCTTGCGGGCCTGCAGCCATTCCAGAGGGGTCATGTGATAGTGCTTTTTGAAATGCCTGTCGAAGGTACGTCGGGTCATACTGGCCTTGCTGGCAATGTCCTCAATGGTGAGTTCCGGCGACAAGTGTTTTACAGCCCAGTCCAGCGCCTGCGACACCGACGATTTAGTTTGCGGCAGTGGCTTTTCTATAAACTGAGACTGTCCGCCATTGCGATGGGCTGGCAGCACCAACCGGCGCGCGACGGTATTGGCGACATGGTAGCCATAATCCTGACGGATCACCTCAATACCCAAATCCAATCCGGCGGCACTGCCCGCTGAACAGCCAACGACGCCATCGTAGTGATACAGAATATCTTCCTGATAGGTAACCTGTGGAAATCGCTGTTTAAACATTTGGGCGTAGCGCCAGTGTGTAGTTGCAATTCGGCCATTCAGTAGCCCCAGCTCAGCCAGCAGAAACGCACCGGAACAGAAACTGATCACACGGCCTCCGCCATTGTAGTGCTGAAGCACGGCTTGCCTGAGTGCCGCGTCAATCTGGGTCACAGATACCGGGAAGCTGGGTATTACCAGCAGGTCACACTCCGGAAGCTCAGAAACCTGTTTACAGACAAAGCCGGTCTCACATAGGCCCGGAAACGCTGTGCTACCGAATGCGACTACTTCGGTGGTGTACCAGTTGTCGAACTCAGGTCGCGGCAAGGCAAATAGTTCAACCGCGCTGGCGAGCTCGAACAGTGAGACTTGTTCTGCAACAACAATGACCACCTTCATGTGATTTTCCTATGTGTTCCTGATTGTCTAAATATTATCGGTAGTTGTCAAATTAGACAATGTTTCGTCTGAGTTATTCATTGCAGAATACATTCATCAACTAACAAGGAGTCACCGTTATGTATTCAACTGTTATTAGACCCAGACCAGCTCCGTCCGACGAAGCGTTAGCTCACTTTCAGCGTTTACTTACTTTTGAAACAGACTGCTGGGATGTGCACTACGCCATGAATAATGGTTTGCATGATTTTGTGTTACTCGATGTGCGGGGTATCGATACGGCGAAGCAAGGCTACATAGACGGCGCCGTATTTTTACCTCACGCGAACATTAACGAGGCTGCACTGAGCGATTACGCAGACGATACGGTTTTTGTGGTGTATTGCGCCGGTCCCCATTGTAATGCAACAGAAAAGGCGGCGATTAAACTGGCCCGGCTCGGCCGACCTGTTAAGAAAATGATTGGCGGTGTAACCGGGTGGCTCGACGAAGGCTTTACGTTGAAAGCCGATGTCTGAGAATGTGTTTGTCATCGCTCCTGCTAATCAGACCGATGTACCTGACGTACTGTTACTCATGCGGGATTTAGCCGAGTTTGAGGGATATCTGCCGGACTTTGCAGTGACGCTCGATGCGCTTGAGAGCTTGTATCTGCAGCAACGTGTGTTTGGCATTCTGGTAGCAAAGCATAAGGATTCTGGTTCTACTGAAAACGGCAGAGTCGCTGGCATATTGGTGTATTTTTTCCAGCCTTTTACTTACGACTTAACCCCTTGGTTAATCGTGAAAGAGCTGTTTGTGTCAGAGGAATTCCGTGGGCAGGGCGTCGGTGAGGCGCTGATGTTGGAAGCCAGGAATGTGTGCAAGGCACAGGGCGGATCGCGGATGAAATGGGAAGTGCTTACGCAGAACACCGCTGCGCAAGCATTCTATAAACAGCTTGGGGCTAGCGTAGAAGAGAACTGGCGCACCATGAGCTTGCCATTAGTTCGCTAGCATTTCGAAGTCTTTTTCATCAAACCGATCGAGGATTTTAATCAGCGCCAATAAATTGTGCTGAATGTTATCCATACGGATTTCGTTGTTGTACACCCGGGAGCGCAAACCGCCCGCAGCCGCCTGCTTGTTGGCGATGTAAAACATATCGATATCGTCAGCAAACTCCAACTGCATGGCGTGTCGGATCCCTTTGATGATGGCCTGACGGTAGGCTTCCTGACGCTTGGTATCGTTTACGGCCTTTGCCAGCGCCCAGGCGTCAGCTAAGCCTTCAAGGTAAACGCCGGTTGCAGAAGCATGCGGCGGGCCATACCCGCCTTTTGGGTAGTAAAAACGACCCGCAAAATCCGGATAATCGTAGCCTTCCTGTTCTTCTATTGACTGCAGTTTTTCAATCAACCAGTCATTCATGGTAAAAATTGAAGACTGCAAGAAAGGGTCACTTGTTTGTTGCCAAACCTTGTAATACGCCTGTGTATGCCAAGGCACAAATGCCGGATTGCGGTGCGCGAAATGCCAATCCATGTAGTAGCGCGCACTGGTCAGAAATTGCTGCGTCAGCGCGTCATCAGGCTGCTGTTCTAACCAGTGAGCCCAGAAAAACATCGCCTCACCGGGGTAGAAATTATGCAGGTCATTCCGTTCCTGACGAATGAAGGTGCGAAATGCGCCGGTAGGCTGCCACTGTTCCTGAATGGCATTAACCAGCCCGTTGAATTGCGCTGTAAATTCGTCACCCTGCTGTGATGTGAATATCGACAGGGCTGCCAGTCCGGCTGCGCCTAGTTTGCGTTTCTTGCTGTACTCTATAAATCCAATTTCGCCGTCGGTTTTGTAGTAGGTGTTCAGATTGAACGTGAGATTTTTATGGGCAAGCTCAACCGCTTTGGGTTCTTGAGTCCTGTTTGCCCAGACCTGCATGGCGTAGCTCGCCATAAACTGGCGGATCATGTTGTTGGACGTCGAAAACTTAGCCGGGCCGGGCCAGTATTTATAGGCAGTTTCGCCGGTGGCGGGATCGGTGTTATTGATCAACCAGCCCGCTAGCCGCTCAGACATGGCATTCACGGAAGTCTTAGAAATGTCATCATACGTCACCAGTTGGTTACCGCGATACAATGGCGTGGCTTTGCCTGTATTTACGTCAAAGTAGAACTGATGATTGTCGTAGGTATAAAACGGGATATCCGCGGTGTTTAGTTTGGCCAGGCTCACGTCAATGGCCTTAGCAAATAACGTTAGCATTCGCCACGGCGTTTGATTCTGACTTACTGATTTTAGCCCGCAATAGTTGATGGACTTGTCTTCATAGTGAAACTCAAATCCCTTAACGCCAATTGCCGTTTGATAACTGCTGGGTGATTTCAGTGGCATCCGGGTGAGTGTGTAGTTGTAACCAAAGCACAGTGTGAGCTGGTTAGAGTCTTGGTCTGGCAGAGTGGCGAGGGCTTGTGTTACCAGATTACGCCAATCCGTGTTGTCTTTAATGGTGGTTTCAGCCAGCAACTCACCGTTACGGCGGCTATGTAACTGCAGGGAGGTAACCTTGGTATCCGCGCCGGGCCCTTGGGTGAAATACGGTTCCAGCGAAGCGACAACGCGTTGCTCCAGCGTCAGTGTTTTTTTCGGTGTCGTGACACACCCACTGAGTGAGAATACTAAGGCACTGAACAGTAGAGTAGAGCGGCAAAAAGCCCAGAATGTCGTCATTGAATAGCCGTTAACGTGCAGGTGTCGGATGACACGGGTTCCCTTGCGGCCCAGCATAGCTAAGGGCCACTCAGGATTCAACGCAAAACGCTACTTGGATGTGTTGTTCACCAGCTTGTAAATTTCGCTACCGGCGGCTAAAAACGCCCCTACGCCGTAGACTTCGGTTTTATCGGGCCAAGCTTCACCGGGTGCGGCCCCTATAGGTTGTACATAACCCAGCATGCCGGTCTCGGAAATATGCGAGGTCATATTTGCCCAGCCTTTCTCTACCGCGGGTAAGTAGGTGGTACTGTCCAGGTACCCGTTGTTAATGCCCCAGGCCAAACCGAAGGTGAAGAAGCCCGTACCGGACGTTTCCGGCGTGGTATAGACGTCTCCGGCTTTTAAGCTCATAGGCCAGAAACCGTCTTTTGACTGAAGCTTCACGAGTGATGCCGCCATTTCCGTAAACAGGGTTTCAAAATAGGCTTTTTGCGGGCCGTCGGGCATGTCTTCGAGAATCAAAGCCAGGCCAGCAAACACCCAGCCGTTGCCGCGTGACCAGAATATTTTGCGGCCATGCTCTTTTACACCGATAAAATGTTCATCACGGTAAAAGAGGTGTTCTTCGGTGTCGTATAAATGATTGGTCGTGGCAACATATTCCGCAAACATGTAATCACGGTATTGCTTATTTCCCGTGATATTAGCGAGTTTCGCCCACACAGGCGGAGCCATAAATAAGGCATCACACCAGGTCCAGCGCTCGGTGTACTTGTAGTTGTTTAGTCG
>NZ_CFIDRX010000236.1:0-5218 GCF_984433645.1 Marisediminitalea sp. | reverse complement strand
TTTATCAGGCAAATTCGACGACAACCCGCAGCCTAGTTGACAAAACCCTGTCGGCCTTTATGGTGTTGGTTCAATAATCATAAATCAATACTACAGGGACGATTCCTATATGCGTCTTATTACACTAGTAACCTTACTTGGCCTGAGTGCCGGCAGTCTGGCCAATACCGGCTATTACCGCGATCCTTCACTACACAATGACACCCTGACATTTACCGCCGAAGGCGATATTTGGGTGTATCAGTTGGGGCAGCAATCGGCGACGCGCTTGACCACCCATCCCGCAGAAGAGCGCGAGTCAGCAATATCGCCAGATGGCAAATCAATCGCTTTCGTGGCCAATTACGAAGGCACCAATGAAGTCTATGTTATGCCCGTGAATGGCGGTTCTGCCAAACGCATCAGCTTCGAGAACAGTGCCGTAAAAGTACACGGATGGACCCCAGAGGGGCACGTTGTCTTCGCCACTATGTCCCGGGTTGGCCCTACCGGTAACTGGACATTAAAAACCGTGGATCCCAATACACTGATCAGTACCACACTGCCGGTCGCTGATGCTGTTGAAGGGGTGGTAGATAATAGTAATGAACTGTATTTCGTGCAGTTTGGCCTGCAAGTCTCCAATGACAATGCCCGCTACTATCGAGGCGGCGCGCAAGGTGAATTGTGGCGTTTTGATTTAAACGACGATCGCGAGGCGTCTCTGTTAACTGGCGATCACGATGCCTCTGTCAGAGAGCCGATGCGCTGGCAGGACACGCTGTATTTCATCAGCAATGAAAATGGCAATGACAATATCTGGCAAATGACGTTGTCAGGTAAACGCAAAAAAGCACTGACCACATTTACCGATTATCCAATCCGCGATGCCTCGCTCTCAAACGGTAAAATTGCTTTTCAGCATGGTGCCGACATAAAGGTACTGGATTTACGCGACAACAGTATTACCACGCTCCCTATTCACCTGACATCTGATTTTCCACACAAACGTGACAAGTGGCTGACAACCCCCACAAAATACATGACTAACGTGGGCTTTTCCGGACAGCAGAAACAAGCTGTCATTACAGCAAGGGGCCAGATCGCGGTTGCCAGCTCAGACGGCCGCCGCTTAAAACCCATCAGCACGCCGGCGCAATCACGTTCCCGCAAAGCAATATTGAGCCATGACGGAAAATGGGTTTATGCCATCAATGATGCCAGTGGCGAAATGGAAATCTGGCAATTCGCAGCCGATGGCTCCGACGAACAGAAGCAGCTTACACAAGACGCAACCGTAAGTCGCTGGAACCTGGTTTTATCACCTGACGGTAAATATATCGCCCACGATGACTTCAATGGTGACCTGTGGCTACTTAACCTGGAAACATTGGAAAACCGCAAGGTATTTGAAGGGCAATCGGAAATGAACCCCTATGCCAATGTAGTGTGGAGTCGCGACAGCAGATTATTGGCGCTCACTGTTAATACACAGGGCAATCAGCGCAGCCGACTTTATTTGCTTGATACACAAACCGATGACGGCGTGTTACTTACCAGTGACAAGTACAACAGTTATTCCCCGGCGTTTTCGGCAAACGGTGACTGGCTGTACTTCTTGTCTGACAGAGCGTTTACCCCAACAACTCGCTCGCCGTGGGGCGACCGCAACATGGGTACGAGCTTCGACAATAAAACGCTAATTTATGCCTATGCTTTAAAACAAGACGCCGAATTTCCTTTTCAACAGCCCAATGAACTGGCCATGTTAAAGAATGAAGCGGAAGCTGACGACGCTGAACCTGAATCCGAAGAAACGGCCGCAGAAGACAACAGTGAAGACGAGGCCACAGAGACAGAAGATACCAAACCCGACACCGTAGTTGACTGGCAGGGGTTATCAGAACGACTGTGGCAGGTACCTGCAAAAGCTGACAACTACACACAGTTGCGGGTAAACAACAAATACCTGTTCGTCAGTCAACGTGAAGGAACCGGCAATAAAACGGCCCTGAAAGCGATTCGTCTCTCGCCGAAAAACGAAACATCTACGGTCGTCTCTCCTATCACCGGTTTTGACATGAGCCCCGATGGCAAACAGCTGCTAGTGTTAAAACCCAGCAGCAACAATGATCAAATTTACGTGGTACCTGCGGGCAAAAAATTCCCGTCAGACAGCAAACCATTCAGAATGAATGTAAAAGACTGGCAACTACGTATTTCACCGGAACAGGAATGGCAGCAGCTGTTTCACGACGCCTGGTTGATGCACCGGGACTTCTTTTATGACAAAGCCATGCGTGGCGTTGACTGGCCTCAAGCAAAAGCCAAATACGCCCCCTTACTGGCGCGTATTACAGACCGCTATGAACTCAACGATGTGCTGGCGCAACTCATCGGCGAACTGAATGTCTTGCATTCACAGGTGTATGGCGGCGATGTGCCGGACACGCCGGACCGTCCTAAGCCGGCCAGTCTGGGAGCCATGCTGACACAGACTGCGCAAGGCGTGGTAATAGAACATATTTATCAGTACGACACTGAACTGCCAGCCAATGCATCGCCACTGCAAAAGCCGGGCACTAATGCTCAAAATGGCGATATTATTCAGGCCATTAATGGCCGGGAAGTAAAAGACATACAAGCGGTTCACAACGCACTGCTCAACCAGGCAGGCAAACAGGTTGTACTTACCCTTCTGCGTGACGGTGAATCGCACCATACCGTGACCTACCCTATCAGTAACGGTCAGGCCTTCCGCTTGCGCTATCAGGACTGGGTTACGTCCAATCGCAATAAAGTAACGGCGCAGGATGATGACATTGGTTATATGCACATTTACGCGATGGGCAGCAATGATGTCAGCGAATTTGCCAGAGAGTTTTATGCTGCAAACCAAAAAGGCGGACTGATCATTGATGTGCGACGCAACCGCGGCGGTAATATCGATAGCTGGTTAATTGAAAAGCTACTGCGCCGGGTGTGGATGTTCTGGACCATTGGCAACGCCGATCCCTCAACGAATATGCAACAGACCTTCAGAGGCCACCTGGTTGTTCTGGCCGATCAGTACACCTACTCCGACGGAGAAACCTTTACTGCTGCGGTAAAATCCTTGAAATTGGGACCGGTGATAGGCAAACAAACAGCCGGTGCCGGGATTTGGTTGCGCGGACTAAACAGACTGGCTGACAACGGCATGGCACGAGTGGCTGAACTGCCGGTATTTGATATGGAAGGTAACTGGGTAGTAGAAGGCCACGGAGTGAGCCCTAATGTTGAAGTAGACAATTTGCCCCATGCTACCTTCAACGGACAAGATGCCCAGTTAGAAGCGGCGGTGAAATACCTCAAAAAACAACTACGGAAAAAACCCGTTAAACCACTGCAACCCAAAGCGTATCCAGCGGTTGATGAACCCGCGAAGGACGTGAAATAGCCTACACAAACAACAAAGGGGCAACATTGCCCCTTTGTTTTGTTTGTTACCGCTTTATTGAGAACGATGGCTTCGAAACCTTATTCGACCATCGACTGACCCCCAAGCGTTACGCATTAGCACAGCGAATTCCATACATCAGAAATTGCCTTTGCTGAAGATTGAGGGCTAATAGGACAACGCGAAATTAAGAGGTGTACCTGAACTAGTGGCGTTTTCTCAAACGCACAGATCAGATTTACCAAGAATGAATATAGTCTGCGATGAGTTTTGCAGTAAAGTAAAAAATAATTGCCCATAGTGGTTTATTTAATGCGCTAAGACTTGCGCTGCACCATATTTACTCAAAATACAGGTTTGTTTTAAAAGAATTTTTATGGTTATCATGAGTAAATTATATACGCCAAATTGGTGTAAGTTAGTACACTATTTAGGTGGATATTAAACTGTTAGCGCGGCAATGAGTCCTCCCAATATTGAAAGATTGGAGTAAAAAATGGAACCGACAATAAAAGCAAAGCTCGATGCTTTGTTAAAATTCGTTCCCACCGGAACGACTGAAGGAGAAAAGGCGATCTTAGGTGAGGCATTCATTAGGGCTGATGAATTTGCCGAAATCATCACTCCACCTCCGGGAAGCCCTCGAGTACTCGTAGGTAAAAAAGGTGCAGGTAAAAGCGCAATCATCGACTTTGCCTCAAGGATACTCGATAAAGGGAAGGTGCCCAATATTTCACTAAAACCGTTGGATATTGATCTTTCTTCTATGAGTACACAATCCTCAGTTGGGGAGTTGACTCGTACTGCGTACTTGTGTCTATTGCAGGCAATCGCCGGGGCGTTAAGCAATAACATTCGCGGGCTGGTAAGTGAGTCAGATGCTGAGATATTAAATAGTGCTATTGCTGATGGAATTCAAAAGCCAGATTTCATTTCGCGAATTGCTAGAACTCTGCCGAAGGTTGCAAAATCGTGGGTACAAGCTGATTTGTCTGAGATTTTGCCAAACACTTCAAAATCAAGTGCTATCTCATTAGAGAGAGCAATTTCTGAAAATATATCGAACTCTCAGACGAGCATCTACATCTTCATCGATGATACAGATCAGGTTGCTCCTCCAGATCAATCTGGTCAACTAAATCGTATTTGGGCCTTTTTACTCGCAACAAGGGAGCTATCTGAAAGAATACCTCAAGTTAGGTGCATAGTATCTCTTCGGGATGAAATTTGGAGGGCACTTTCCAGCGAAAAAGCAGGTCAAAGAGACCAAACGGATCATTTTCTAACGCTGGTTTATAACCTTAATCCGAGTTTAGATCACATACAAAATATATTTGAACGGCGTCTGCAGCTAGCAGCAAAGGACCTAGGGATTGCGGGGTTAGAAAATTACTATCCTTTATTCTTTGAAGGCAATCTACCTAGAATGCCTACCAGCCAGAAAAGGACCAACTGGGCAGATGCAATTCGAACCAGATGTCGTGAGCGTCCAAGAGATGCGATCCAGCTCATCAATGCTCTTGCGAAAGCTGCTCTTCATCCTACACCAAGGCTAGTTGATGAGGATATTTTTGCGTCCGTTATGCCTATCTATTCTGAGCAGAGAGTGAAGCTACTGGCTCAAGAATTTGAGAAAGAATGTCCAAATATGCTCGAACTTGTGCGGTCATTTGGTGGTATAGAATTTGACTCTGAGTCGTTCACTTCAAGCGCCCAAGCATTAAAAGAGCATCTTCTTGTGCTTCCATCTTCGTTTTCGCTCAACCTATTTGGACAAACGGTTAAGCCGGGTACTGATAA
>NZ_CFIDRX010000235.1:0-5299 GCF_984433645.1 Marisediminitalea sp. | reverse complement strand
CAAAGGTAATGTCATGGTTAACAACATTGGCGACATATTGCGCCTGATTTGGGTTACGCGGTTTTATAACGCCGCGCTTGGTTTTGATGTTAACTTCTTTACCGTAAGTACCGGCTTCTTCACGCTCGAGGCAACTGGCTTCCTGAATGGCCAGGTGAACCTGTTCAGCTTCCAGATCAGGCACCAGTCCTTTAACCGGTTGAGTTTCGATATACAGCAGTTTCAGTAATTCACCCGCACCGCGGGTTTGTTGTGGCTCACCCACAATTTTGAAAAAATTGCTGCGATAGGTAATTTCCACGCCCAGACGACGTTCAATTTGTTTGATATTGTCGTCGAATGGACCGCACAAGCTGGACAACCGTTTGTTATCTTCCGGCTCCAGGACTACTTCGTTGCTTACCAGTTTACTCAAGTTTGTTTGCTACCTTGTTAGTGTGTCGGTTGAAATTGGCTTACGCCCAACGCGTCAGGCTGTTGTGGCTGGCGCTTTGCCAGAATACTTTGTGGTGATACGGCCACTCGAAGACCCATATCGGCCTCACGACGAATCACTTCACCACGCAGTGAGTTACTGAAGACATCCGTGATCTTCACATCCACGAATTCGCCAATCATGTCTGGTGTACCCGGGAAATTTACAACCCGGTTGTTTTCTGTTCTGCCCTGCAGTTCCATGATGTCTTTTTTCGACGGGCCTTCCACCAAAATACGTTGTTCTGTATCCAGCATGTTTCGCGCAATGCGCAGTGCTTGTTGGTTTATACGTTGCTGCAGCAAATACAGACGTTGTTTTTTCGTCTCTTCACTCACATCGTCAACGGCGTCGGCCGCTGGTGTACCTGGGCGAGCAGAATAGATAAAACTGAAGCTCAGGTCGTAGTCTACTGCCTGAATCAGATCCATGGTGGCTTCAAAGTCGGCATCGGTTTCACCTGGGTAGCCAATAATGAAGTCTGAAGACATGCAAATATTCGGGCGTACTTTGCGCAGCTTACGGATTTTAGACTTGTACTCTAATGCCGTGTGGCCGCGTTTCATCATATTTAGAATACGATCTGAACCGCTTTGAACCGGCAAATGCAGGTGATCAACCAATTCAGGCACTGTTTCATAAACGGCAATGATGTCGTCGGTGAATTCAACCGGGTGAGACGTGGTGTAGCGAATACGGTCGATACCATCGATGGCTGCAACCAGTTCCAGCAATTCTGCAAACCGACAGATGCTGCCATCGTGGTGCTCACCGCGGAATGCGTTTACGTTTTGGCCCAGTAAGTTCACTTCGCGAACGCCTTGCTCAGCTAACTGTGCGATTTCCAACAGTACGTCGTCAACCGGGCGGCTGACTTCTTCACCACGGGTATAAGGCACCACGCAGAAAGTACAGTATTTTGAGCAACCTTCCATGATAGACACAAAAGCGGTTGGCCCTTCAGCACGTGGCTCAGGCAGTCGGTCAAACTTCTCGATTTCCGGGAAGCTTACGTCCACTACTGAGGTTTCACCCGCGCGGATTTGATTAATCATTTCCGGCAAACGGTGCAGGGTTTGCGGGCCGAATACCAGGTCAACAAACGGTGCGCGCTGACGAATATGGTCGCCTTCCTGAGACGCAACACAGCCACCCACACCAATAATCAGTTCCGGGTTGGTTTTCTTCAGATTCTTCCAACGACCCAGCTGGTGGAATACCTTTTCCTGAGCTTTTTCTCGAATAGAGCAGGTGTTGAGCAAAATAACATCGGCTTCTTCTGCTTCTTCAGCGAGGGTGAAACCGTGGGTTGCATCAAGCAGATCGGCCATTTTCTCCGAGTCGTACTCGTTCATTTGGCAGCCCCAGGTTTTGATGTACAGCTTTTTACTCATAACAATTCGATAATCACGTTTAGGCTGGTTCTACAGACCACCAAACAAGGATTTGCCCCAGATGGCAAAGGTTGGCGGATAAAGACCAGCGTGGTTGTTCAAAATAGCCGCGTATTTTAACCTTTCTGCTCGTCGATAGCCAGCCATGCAGCCCGGCTTTTTCGGGCTTTGTCGATCCATCCCAACCGGGTTGCACGTAATCATGAAAGTCACTGATCCAACGACAATTTTGTATTACTCTTCACGCCATCATTGAGGGCGCTTGATGTCTTCAGGCATAATGGTGAAATCACAAACGGAGTGTTTATGTTTGATTTTTGTATTAACGGCGCAGGTATGGTGGGTGCCGCTACCGCATTAGGGTTGGCGCGTGCGGGCTATTCTGTGGCGTTAATAGAGCAGCGACCACCTCAACCATTTAGTGCCGAACAGCCCCCTGATCTCCGAATGTCCGCCATAAGCATGGCGTCGGTCAATCTGTTAGACGAGCTCGAAGCCTGGTCGCACATAGAGGCGATGCGCGTCCGGCCTTATCACGGATTGTCGGTCTGGGAACACCCTGATTGCCGCACCGATTTTCTGGCGCAGGAAGTCGGCTATGATTTACTCGGTTACTTTGTGGAAAACCGCGTTATACAGCTGGGCTGTCACGCAGCGCTGAAGTCGTATGACAATGTGACATGGTTTTCACCTGCACGCATTGAGTACATAGAGCGCAATGACACGCAGCCTGTAAAAATTACCCTGGATAATCAGTCAACGCTCACTTGCCAATGGTTAATTGGTGCTGATGGGGCGGAATCTCAGGTAAGGCAAGCTGCAGGTATTGGCATATCGGGCTGGCAATATCAGCAACAGGCAATGGGAATTACCGTGCAGTTCGACGAACCTGTTGACGGGATCACCTGGCAGCAGTTTACGCCCCAAGGACCGCGTGCGCTGCTTCCTATGCATGAGAATTTTGCGTCGCTTATTTGGTATGACATGCCTGATGTGCTCAAAGACTTGAAAAGACAGTCAAATGCACAAATTAAAGAGAGTATTGTGGCGCACTTTCCGCCATTGCCAGGCGATTTCGACGTGCTCAACTGTGCGGCATTTACGCTGATTCGTCGTCATGCCAGCCAGTATGTGTTACCCGGTGTGATTTTGGTTGGTGATGCAGCACATACGATTAACCCGCTGGCGGGGCAGGGTGTAAACCTGGGATTTAAAGACATTAAAGCGTTATTGGCGGTGTTGTCAGATAAGCCCGATTTAGCCAGCACAACCTGTTTGAAAATGCTGCAGGAAGATTATGAATTGCCAAGGCAGCGGGACAACGCGCTTATGATGAGCGCGATGGATGGATTTTACAGTACCTTTAGCAATGATATCGGCCCGCTGAAATTACTGCGTAATGGGTTGTTGAAGCTGGCCCACCACAGCGGCCCGATAAAGCAGCAGGTATTGAAATACGCAATGGGACTTTCATAATGACAGTGATTATTGTTATAGGTATCTTATTTTTGGCGCTCGCCATTGTTATACCATTATTAGAGAAATCTAATTGGCGAATGAGCAGCGAAGAACAAAGTAAGTTATCGCGATGGATCTGGCCTTTGTTAATGCTACTGCTATTAGCACAGCTCATAAAAATGATGGTCAGCTAAGAAACGCTTCTTCAAACATAACAAAGCCCGCATCTGCGGGCTTTGTTGCATTTGTTTTACGGTTTACCAGATACCGTCTTCGGATTTACCCTGAATCGGGCAGTCACCCGCCTTGTATTCGGGCAATTCTCCGCGGTCTTTCTTAGAGAAGTAGTCTTTACTGATGCTTACAATCGTTGGCGTCATCCATACGATGGCAATTATGTTAATGACAGTCATAAGCCCCAGAGCCATATCGGCAGCAGCCCATACTTCGGGCAGCGCCGCCATTGAACCCCAGAAAATCATGGCGAGATAGCCACTCGTATAAGCGATTCGACCCATTTTGTTGTCGAGCTTGAACATGTGAAGATTACTTTCACCGTAGGCGTAGTTAGCGACTACCGAGGTAAAGGAGAAGAAACATATCGCCGCAGCCACAAAGTCTGCGCCGCCTTCTCCAATATGGCTGGTCATGGCCGACTGTGTCAGGCGAATTCCTTCCATTTGATCACTGCTACTGCCACCGGCCAGTAAGATAATAAACGCGGTTGCGGTACATAGCACCATGGTATCCAGAAATACGCCAAGCATTTGTACATAGCCCTGAGAAACCGGATGGTTCGGGTAGGGCGCTGCACTGGCTGCGGCGTGAGGCACGCTGCCTGAGCCTGCTTCGTTGGAATATAAACCGCGCTGAATACCGTTTTTCACGGCTGCGCCCATGGCTCCCGCACCAGCTTCTTGTAAACCAAACGCAGATTGGATGATATGCCAGAACATACCCGGCAGTTCAGTAAAGTTAACTGCGCAAATTAACAGAGCTGCCAGCACATAGGTAATGCCCATAAACGGAACAACCCATTCTGCAAATCGTGCGATACCGCGTAGACCACCTACAACGATCAATGCTGCCAGAGCGATAATGGCCAGCCCGGAATAGCTGGTGGGAATATCGTAAGCGGCATTCAGCGCATCGGTAATGGTGTTCGCCTGTACGGCAGAAAAGATAAACCCATAGCCAAGAAACAAGCACAGTGAAAAGGCGACAGCGAGCCAGGTTTTATTCAGACCTTGCTTGATGTAGTAAGCGGGGCCGCCCCGATACTCACCGTTGTCATCTTTTACTTTATAAAGCTGACCAAGCACACTCTCGGCAAAGCCGGTTGCCATGCCCAGAAAAGCAATAACCCACATCCAGAAAATACTGCCTGCACCGCCTAATGAGATGGCGACCGCAACGCCAGCGAGGTTACCGGTACCGACACGAGCGGATAAGCTGGTACATAACGCCTGAAATGAGCTGATACCTTCTTTGGTGCTGGAGGTGCTGCCTTTGAGCAGCGTAAACATGTGGCCAAAATGGCGAAGCTGAACACCGCCCAAGCGAACAGTGAACCAGATACCTGCTGCAACCAGCATGTAGATGAGTACCTGACCGTCGCCCCAGAGGATGTTGTTGATAAATGCAACAATGTCGTTGAGCACTGAAATTCCCGTTAGATTACAAAATTATAGTTATGTGACAAGTGTGCCGAGGTTAACGGGGAGTGTAAAGCAAAAACGCCAGTCAGAGACTGGCGTTTTGAATAATGGCTGGGGTAGCTGGACTCGAACCAACGGATGGCGGGATCAAAACCCGCTGCCTTACCAACTTGGCTATACCCCAATCAACTGGGTGTGTTAGCTGATGTATCATCAACATAACGAAAAATGGCTGGGGTAGCTGGACTCGAACCAACGGATGGCGGGATCAAAACCCGCTGCCTTACCAACTTGGCTATACCCCAAATGGTGCG
>NZ_CFIDRX010000234.1:0-5447 GCF_984433645.1 Marisediminitalea sp. | reverse complement strand
ACTCAGTGTAATATTGCTTCCGTGTTGCCAGCGCTAAATCGAGCCAAAAGAGCTTTAATTGTTGGGGACCAAAAGCAACTCAGGCACTATTCCTTTCTTTCCAGAAGTAAACAAACGAATATCGCGAATCAGTTTGGTTTAAACAATACCGAAATGATGCTGAACTATCGCGATAACAGCATTTTAGATTTGGCACTTCACAACGTCACTACGCAAGAACAGGTCGCCTTCCTGGATGAGCATTTTCGCAGCCAACCAGAGCTGATTGATTTCAGCAATATCCAATTTTATAGTAATCGGCTAAAAATAATGCAACACCGTCCATGTTCAACCATCGGTCATGTAACTGTCTTCGATGTGAAGGGAGAACGTTCATCAGTTGGTGTCAATCAGGCAGAAGCAAAAGCAATTATCGATGAAATTAGTTCAATTATTTCTGAAGACGCCACGCAAGAAATATCCAGAACAATCGGCGTACTATCACCGTTCAGTAAGCAAGTTAACTATATTACTTCTCAGGTTGAAAAGCATATTGCTTTAGAGAATATACAGGCACATCAGATTAAAGTTGCTACGCCCTATGGCTTTCAGGGAGAAGAAAGAGACATCATGCTTTTGTCATTTTGTATCGATGAAAACAGTAAACGCGCTGCTGGCTATCTAAACAAACCAGATGTCTTCAATGTATCTATTACGCGAGCAAGACAAAAACAAAAGATTTATAAATCTGTTGATATTAACAAGTTACCAATAAAAAATTTGCTTCGAAAATATTTGGCATCTGTCGACAGCTTTATTATCGAGCACAAATCGAACCAGCAACCTGATGAATTTCAGAACGAGGTGATCACATCATTGCAACACCTCAATGTAGAATGTTGGCGCGGTTACGAAATGCTAGGTACCTATATAGACGTACTTGTCAGGGGCAAAAAGTCTTATATAGCAATTGACCTAATAGGTTACCCAGGTCCTTGGCAGGATTATTTCGAGCTCGATACTTATAAGGTATTAAAACGTGCAGGAGTCGACGTCTTACCTCTCAGCTATGCTCTTTGGTTACAAGATCGAGATGCATGCCTATTCGCAATTAAAAAAGCGATTGAATCTGAATAATCCAGTTTCTCGAAAAATGTAAGTTCACTATGATTTGTTCTGATATCAAAACTAGAGTCGGAGGCCTATTCCTGGCCCTATTCTGATATAAACTCGTACACCAATCACTGATCCTATGGAAATAATCAGGTAGGGGTAGTTTGTCTTTATCAACCTGGCTACAACGGAAAGAACTATCGCAGATACTCATTTCCGCCAGGGTGAGCTTTCACTGAACGTGGAGATGTAAAGCTGCTCCACCTTATCACGTGCCCATTGGGTTTTACGCAAAAATTTCAGTGACGATTTAACAGAAGGATCGCTCTTAAAGCAATTGACATTCACCCTGGCGGCCAAGCCATCCCAGCCGTAATGCGCTTGTAAACGGGTTACTGCAGCTTCCAGCGTCACGCCGTGCAAGGGGTTGTTTGGTTGTTCTTTAGACATTGTTTTAGCAATACTCTATTCAGTCACTGACTACTATACGCCCCTCGTTAAGACAAGGTAACGACCTGCTTACGCAGCTGTTCAATCTCATCACGTAGCGAAGCGGCTTTTTCAAACTCCAGCTCACGGGCATATTCAAACATTTCTTTTTCCAACTCGCCAATACGGCCCATGATTTCTGTTGCCGAAGCGGCTTTGGCAGCCTGCTTCGACTCTGCCACTTTGCGCAGTTTGATTTTACCTGCCTGTGGTGCAACCGAATCTCCCAAATCCATAATGTCAGTAATTGGTTTGTTCAGGCTTTGCGGGGTTAAGCCGTTGGCCTCATTGTGAGCAATCTGTTTCGCGCGTCTGCGTTCAGTTTCGTCTATGGCTTTGCGCATGGAGCCGGTAATAGTGTCGCCGTACAGAATGGCTTTACCATTGATGTGACGTGCAGCACGACCAATAGTTTGAATTAACGACTTTTCAGCACGCAGGAAACCTTCTTTGTCGGCATCTAATATGGCCACCAAAGACACTTCTGGCATATCCAGACCTTCCCGGAGCAGGTTGATACCCACCAGTACATCAAACTTACCTAAGCGCAGGTCACGTATGATTTCAATACGTTCAACCGTATCAATGTCGGAATGCAGGTAACGCACTTTCACACCGTGTTCGTTGAGGTACTCACTGAGATCTTCTGCCATGCGTTTGGTGAGCGTTGTTATAAGAACCCGCTCATCTACGGCCACGCGTGATTGAATTTCAGACAGCACATCGTCCACCTGTGTGGCCACAGGGCGCACTTCGATAACCGGGTCCAATAGACCGGTTGGCCGAACAACCTGTTCGACGACTTCGCCATCTGACTTCTCAAGCTCGTAATTGCCTGGGGTAGCCGATACATAAATTGTTTGCGGTGAACTATGCTCAAACTCCTCGAATTTGAGCGGCCGGTTGTCGAGGGCCGACGGCAAACGGAAACCATATTCCACCAGTGTTTCTTTGCGAGAACGGTCGCCTTTATACATCGCACCTATCTGGGACACGGTCACGTGCGATTCGTCGATAAACATCAGGCCATCGGCAGGAAAGTAGTCCAACAAGGTCGGTGGCGGCTCTCCCGGCGCCCGTCCCGACAAATAACGCGAGTAGTTTTCGATACCGGAGCAATAGCCCAGCTCCATCATCATTTCTATGTCGAACTGCGTGCGCTGACTTATGCGTTGTTCTTCCAGCAGCTTATTTACGCTTAGTAACTGCTTCTTGCGATCGGCTAGTTCGGTTTTAATACTCTCCACCGCGTCCAGAATTTTTTCACGTGGCGTAACATAGTGCGTTTTAGGAAATACCGTCGCCCTCACCACGTTTTTGTCTACGGAACCGGTAAGCGGATCGAACAAACTGATTCGGTCTATTTCATCGTCAAATAACTCAACTCTGACAGCCTGCTTCTCGGAGTCAGCCGGGAAAATGTCAATCACGTCCCCACGAACCCGGAACGTTCCGCGCTCAAAGGCCAGATCGTTGCGCTTGTATTGTAGCTCGGCTAAACGGCGCAATATGTCCCGCTGATTGATTGTGTCCCCCTGACGCAAATGCAGCAGCATTTTCATGTAGGACTCAGGATCACCCAAGCCATAAATAGCAGATACACTGGCAACAATGACAACGTCTCGACGCTCCATGAGCGCTTTTGTAGCCGACAAGCGCATCTGTTCTATATGGTCGTTAATTGACGCGTCTTTTTCAATAAAGGTATCGGTACTGGGAACGTAAGCTTCTGGCTGATAGTAGTCGTAATAAGAAACGAAGTATTCAACGGCATTATTCGGAAAGAACTCTTTCATTTCGCCGTACAGCTGCGCCGCCAGGGTTTTGTTGTGCGCTAGCACTAACGTTGGGCGTTGTACCTGGTTGATGATGTTCGCCATTGTGAAGGTTTTACCTGAACCGGTTACCCCCAGAAGGGTTTGTTGGGCAAGGCCACTCTCCAGCCCATCGACCAACGCCTCTATGGCCTTGGGCTGATCGCCGGCGGGTTCATATTTTGAGACCAGTTCAAAACCTTTCGTCATGATGCGTTACCTGCTAATCAGTTTGAGTTTCTAATACACGTAGAGAGCGACGGAACCAATACATTGATACCATGGCCATGCACAGATTGGCGGCAACGGCACCAGCAAAGATACCCGTAAGATCAAACACCCAACCCATGGCTACCGTGATGGGCACAAAAAACACAAACAATCGAATAATGCTCAGTGTGAGTGCCGACATAGGCAAATGACATGCGTTCAACGAGGAGTTTGTCAATATTATGATGCCCTGCAATCCGTACCCAAAGGGTACAATTAACAGGAAGAGTTGGATCAATTCGGCCACCGCCTGTTCTTTGGCGAATAGCGCCGCAATCAAGCCTGACAGCAGCCATAACAGTATGCTTACCAACAACTGCCAGCCCATTACAAATTTTACCGCCAGCCAATAAGCCTGTTTTACGCGGTCAAATTTATTGGCCCCCAGGTTCTGACTAATAAAGGGTGGCAACGTCATCGATAACGCCAACACAAGTATAGTGGTAAATGACTCTAACCTGCTCCCTACTCCCCATGCCGCGACGGCTTCCTCGCCATAGCCCGCGACCACCCGGGTAAGAATGGCCCCGGCAATTGGCGTTAGCATATTAGCCCCGGCAGCAGGTAATGCGATATGAAGGATTGAACGGCTGCTGACCATGAATTCTTTTGGGGTAAGTAAGCGCGGAAGAATATAGCCGCGCTGTTTAGCCAGTAAGTACAATATCCAAATTGAACAAATGATCCAGGAAATCAACGTAGACAGCGCTGCACCGCCAATGCCCATTTCCGGTATTGGTCCTACGCCGAATATAAGAATCGGGTCGAGTACTGCATTTATGCCGCCGCCCGTCGCCATAATAATGCTCGGCGTCTTGGTATCGCCTCGGGCCCGCAATACACTGTTTCCAACCATGGGGATCGCCAGGAACACGGAAGCAAAATACCAGATGTACATATAATCCTGAATAAATGGCATCAGGTTATCCTGGGCGCCAAGCAGCGAGAAAATAGGTACAACAGTGAAGCCGCCTATAATGGCCAGTATGCCGACTAATAATGATGACAGCATAATGGCACCGGAGCCGGTTTCCCGCGCATTATCCTGATTCCCCTGTCCGGCGAGTCGCGCAATGACAGCGGATGTGCCTACGCCCAACCCAATATTCAGACTGATCAGCGTAAACGTAACAGGAAACGTAAAACTGATTGCAGCAAGCGGCTCTGTACCCAGCAAACTAACAAAGAAGGTATCTACCAGTCCGAAGCTCATCATCATGATCATGCCAACAATCATCGGCACAGTCATACGCTTTAGCGTTTGACTGATATCGCCATTTATAAGATCTCTGGACTTGTTGTTCGCTGCTGACATGGTTTATTCACACATTTCGGGATGAACTGAAGCGCGGGCGGCAATATATCAACCATCCGAACTTTCGCAGATTTAAAATAAAGGATTTATTGTACTGGAGTGCTGTAAATAACAACAGTATTTTATCGTTTAATTAATTTTACGCACCGAATAATGCAATTCGTCGCATTTTTATCACTTAAGGCGTCAATAACGGAATCTTATTTGTTCAATTGAACAGGGATTCACGATTAAAGAGTATTTTATGCCACCGATAGCGCGTGTAACTTATTAAATACACTTAATCCAGCCCAGATTACATAAGCCTACCCTGTCATCGATACTCAACCACTTGGCCCTTTGTGTAAACAGTTTGTTAAACTGTCGATTTTTCAGACCAACTGGTGAATGAGTAACACACAAGTATTCGACTGATCATTTTGGTGCATAAAACATTGACACCGTGTTACACAATTGTGCAAAAGTCA
>NZ_CFIDRX010000233.1:0-5479 GCF_984433645.1 Marisediminitalea sp. | reverse complement strand
ATTAATGCATCCCGCGGAAGTCGACAAACGGCTGCCTTCAGGCCCGCTGGACCATTCCAAAATGGCCTCCTACCTTGGCGTCGAAGGTGTGTTAGTGGGTGAAGTGGTGGACTTTGAACGGTTCTTTGCTGGGATTTACTCAGAGATTCGTCTTGAGGTTGCCCTGTCACTATACAACACCAAAGGCGACGTCGTGTGGAGCGGTGAACACGAAGTCACACAGCGCGCTGGTGGTGTTTCTACCACAGCCTGGGGGCTGCTATTGAATGCGGCGATAGCAGCAATGAATCTGGATGATGAAAATCTGTTAGCCGCAGCTGATGAACTGGGGCGCAAAGTGGCTTTTGACTTCCCGCAACCGGCGGTTTATGCCGGCGACGGTGGACCGTTAATTGAATCGGTTATTCACGATAAGGCCGATCAGTGGCTGCGCTATTCCGATGTACTGGAGGTGGGCGTTAAAGGCGAGCCCGGGGTGCAGGCCTTTGCTGAACTTGGCAATTTAGTGCGTACACAATTAAACGAGGTTGAGCCAGGGGTGTACATCGCGAAGATACCGGTTCAGCCCGATTGGGATCAGGTACGCGTGCCGGTTACCGGTATTCTGCAGGGGAAAGACGGCAGCACGACCACCATGCTGAGTATTACCGGACTGGTTAACTTCGATAATAAGCCACCCGCAACGGTGAAAAATCTGGTTGGTAGCCAAACCGAGTCAACCCTGAAGTTATCGTGGCAGGCCGACGATGACGCAAGTAGCTTTAGCGTGTTTCGGATTGTTGAAGGGGAAAAAACGCTGGTTTATTCAGGCGCAGACAGCTTTGCTAATGTAGCGGTCGCTACCGAAGCCTTCAGCCTGAATGAATATCAGGTACTGGCCGTGGACCGCGCAGGTAACAGCAGCGACACCAAGTCCATTACGCTGACTACGTATGTGAAGGAAGTCGGTCAGCAAACCTATTTGAGTGGCCCCTTACAGGGCGATTACTCAGGCGTTATGGCGTTAACCAAAACCTTTAGCCCCTATCAGGTGAAGGGGCAGGTGGTCTTTAATGAAGACAGTGAAATTTATGTTGAGCCCGGCGTTGAACTCCAGTTCGACCCACAGGCCACGATGGTGATCCGCGGTGAAGCCTATTTCTGGGGGCTTAAGCAGGCCATCAAGATTGGTCCGGTAGCCGATGCTGAACGACGCGCACCTTATCTGGTTCTGGAAAACAACAAGGCTACTCAAATCAGTGGTGTGCAAATGCACAGCGGTGGTATTGGTATAGCCATTAAATCAGGCCAGCCATTGCTGGAGGCCATTGAGATAATTGGCAGTAAATTCACCGCTGTTATGATTGAAGGGGAGGCGAATGTGACGCTTCGTCATTGCCTTATTGACGGCAGTAATACATCAGGTGTGGTAGTGAGTGATTTCGCGAAGCTGAAAGTCAATGACTGCACCATACGGAACAACTTCCCATTCCATATTCAGAATGCATCCAGTTATGAAATTGATGCAATAGGCAATACTTGGGACCCTGCGGCCTCAGCCACTAACCTGCTTGGAAAAATAAGGACAGAATAATGAAAAAGGCGTGTATAGCACTGGCACTAACGTTAGTCAGTTTTTCAGGTGTGGCGGCCAATGCACATTATGAAGAATGGACCGCCGCGGGCGGTAAGGTAAACTGGACAACCGGGCAAATTGCGGCGGAAGGGTATGGTCTGCCGCCTGCCAATGCGATGGGTAAAGCAGGCCCGTTGCTGGCATGTCGTGCAGCGGTGGTCGATGCGCAGCGTAATTTGCTGGAAGCTACGCAGGGGGTGCGCGTTACCGCGACCACGGTGATCGACAATTACATGCTGAATAATGACGAAGTCAAAAGTCAGGTTGAAGGCGTGATCCGCAACGCGCGCATTCTGAGTCGCACACCCGCGCCAGATGGCAGTTGTAAAATCGAGATGGCGATCAGCCTTGGCGGTCCTGCCTCTAAAGCTGTGTACAACGAACTCTATCAGACTGCCGGCCTACAGAGCTGGGTGAAGCAACCCCTGGAATGGTTAGCGATGGCGTTGATTCCCAAAGCGCATGCTCAGGATGACGTGACGTTGCAGCCGGTCCCCTGGCTGGATGATGTAGAGAAACTTAATCGTCGTCTATCAGTACTTGAGCAGCAGCTTGCTGCACAAAAGCGCGACGATGCTACGCCCGTTGCTAAAAAAGACACTCAGCCTACCGGGCTGGTTGTGGATGCGCGCGGCAGCAACTTTATACCGTCATTAAGCCCCAAGATCCGTCAACTTCGCGGTGGCGTTGTGTATCCTGATTCCGCCGTAGAAAAAAGCGAGCGATTGCTTGAACGCGGACAACTGGTTTCCCTGTTTGCAAGGGACGTTGATTTCGCTGTTCAACACCCAGTGGTTGGCAGTCGCCCGTTACTGGTGAAAGCACTGCGGACTTATGGCGATACGAGAACCGAGATTGTACTGGCAACCGAATATGCCCAGCGCATTCAACAGCTCAATGAAAGTGGCTTCTTCGGTGAGGCCGGTGTCATTATCGTGTTAGATTAAAACATGTGTACCGGAAGGCCAGCCTAATGACTGGCCTTCACCCCGACCGTTAAGGCATACTAGCGGCTCGTTTTCATCATATATCTCCTTATGCCAGAACTAACTCATCGCCATACCTTCGCTTTGCCCAGTCATTGTAAGCAATTGCAGACGTTCGACTCGGTCAGCTCGCTGCTGTCGGCTTATCGTACCGATGTGCCTGTGTATATTTTGGGTGGTGGAAGCAACAGTATTTTCATTGAAGACTTCGACGGTCTGGTACTGTTGAACGACATTAAAGGCATTGACGTCAAGCTCGGAGAAGATGGGGTGCGACTCACCGTTGGAGGAGGCGAAAACTGGCATGCGCTGGTGGCCTATACCGTGAAAAAAGGGTGGCGCGGCCTGGAAAACCTGGCACTTATCCCCGGCTCAGTCGGGGCGGCGCCGATTCAGAATATCGGTGCATACGGCCTGGAAGTCGGTGAGCGGATTGAACAAGTTGACGTAGTGTCACTGGACACGGGTGAACAGTTCAGTTTGTTGCAACAGGAATGTGAATTCGGCTATCGTGACAGTATTTTTAAGCGCCCAGAACACAGCCGTTGGATTGTGACGCATGTTCATTTTTTCCTGCCATCTGATATTGCACCTGTCACTCAGTATGCCGAGCTGGATGCACTCAGCGACCCTACAGCAGAAGACATATTCAATACTGTTATTGCCATCAGACAGCGAAAGTTGCCCGATCCCGCTATATTAGGTAACGCTGGCAGTTTCTTTAAGAACCCGGTCATTTCAACATCGCACTTTGGCAAACTCAGGCAGCAATATCCGTCCATGCCGGGTTATGACCTGAATGCGACGCAAACGAAAGTCCCTGCTGCCTGGTTAATTGATACAGCAGGCTTTAAAGGGCAGTGCAAGAACGGGGTCTGTAGTTATCAGCATCAACCATTGGTGCTGGTCAATCAAAACGCGGCATCAGGTAAAGCGGTCGTTGAGTTTGCACAGGCTATAATAGAAACCGTTGAGGCGACGTTTGGCATCCGTTTGGAGCCAGAGGTCAGACTGGTGGGTAAAACAGGACTCGTAACACTATGAAACCGAAAGCGCGGGAAGTACGTCAAACGCTATTGTGTACCCTGGCCGATGGCGAATTTCACTCGGGTGAAACCCTGGCTCAAACGCTCGGGCTATCGCGCACAGCGATAGCGGGTCACATATCTCAGCTTACCGATTGGGGGTTGGATGTATTTAAGGTAAAAGGCAAAGGTTACAAGCTTAACCGGCCTTTAATCCTGCTGGATGAGCAAACCATTGGGCAGCAAATCACTATGCCGCATAAAGGTAACATCCGCGTGGCACAGGTTATTGAGTCCACCAACACGGAATTAAAAGACGCTGCCTCCCAGCGCGCTAATGGAGATGTGATACTGGCTGAAATACAAACCGCAGGCCGGGGCCGGCATGGCAGACAATGGCTGGCACCTGTCGGGGGGAGCCTGACTATGTCGATGTACTGGCGATTTAACGACGGCTATCAAAGTATGGCTGGGCTGTCGCTGCTGGTGGGCATTGCTGTTTGTCAGGCTTTAAAACAGTGCGGTCTTGACGAAGCGCGCCTGAAATGGCCCAACGACGTATATTTGTACGGGAAAAAACTTGCTGGCGTACTCATTGAGGTTGAGGGCCAACTGGGCGCGCCGGCAGACAGTATTATCGGTATTGGACTGAATGTGACCGTGCCGGAACACGAATATGATGTGGGACAACCCCATATCGATATGAGTCATGAGTTAGGACCGGATCTAAACCGCAACGACATCGCGGCAAGGATTATTGAGCAACTGTGGGAATTATTACCTGCTTTTACTCAGCACGGCTTTGAACCCTATGTAGCAACCTGGCAAGAGCTGGACTGGTTTGCCGATCGCACTGTGGTCATAAAAGCGGGCAACAAACGCATTAGCGGGGTTAATCGTGGTATTGACGCAAGCGGCGCGCTATTACTGGAAACCAGCGATGGGATAACCCGGTTTCACGGCGGCGAGGTAAGTTTGCGTGCAGGCTGATAAGGTTTTATTGGTAGATACCGGGAATACCTGCATAAAGTACCGGTGGCTGTCAGATACCAGTGAGCAAGTACAGGTAGCAGACACGATTGATGTCCTCGTTAATCGTTTGAGCAAAGCCCCCGTGTTGAAGATCTATTTATCAAACGTGGGCAATGACGACGCCGAAACACAACTGCAGCTTTTTTGTCAGTACAACAACATAGCACTACAGGTCATTACCACGCCTCATAGTGCGTTTGGGATCACCAACAGTTATGCCAATCCAAACAAAATGGGCGTTGACCGTTGGTTGGCTATGGTGGGTGCAGCGGGTAAAACTGAGTTGCCCTTTGCGGTGATTGATGCGGGCACCGCGATAACGGTGGACTTTGTAGCAGGCGGCCAACATTTAGGTGGTTGGATTTTGCCTGGTTACCACACTATGAAAAATGCCCTGGTGGGTGCGACCAAGCGCGTTACCCAGGACAAACAGGTGCCAACGCGCCTGGATGCTGGCACCGATACCGAAGAATGTGTTGCAATGGGGTGTTTGGCGGCTGTTCAAGGGGCGGTTTTTGCGGCTAACCGGTATTTAGCTGAACGATTTGATGATTATTTGGTCATTTGCACCGGCGGAGACAAAAATCTGCTGACAAGCGTTCAGGGGAGTGTTAACCTCAGCGCCGCGAATTTGGTGATAGATGGCCTTGCCCGCTACGCTGAAAAAGCTTCTTTTGATTGAAAACGTTCAATTAAACGTCTAAGTGGTAAATAAATGACCACTTGAACAAAAAAAAGAAAATTTTTCGCAAAAGCCTATTGCACCGAGTGATTCATTACTCTAGAATTCGCACCCACTTGATGAGGAGCCGACTTAGCTC
>NZ_CFIDRX010000232.1:0-5502 GCF_984433645.1 Marisediminitalea sp. | reverse complement strand
CAACATGATCTATGCAGCACCTGGAACAGAAAATTCTGTCGTCTCATTTAAATCACGATACGAAAACTACATTGGCGGCGAGTGGGTTGCTCCCGTTAAAGGTCAGTATTTCGACAACGTATCACCTGTTAACAACGAAGTATTTTGTGAAATCCCACGCTCTTCAGCGGAAGATATTGAACTGGCGCTGGACGCCGCTCACAAAGCAAAAGCAGCCTGGGGCAAAACGTCTGTTGCCGCTCGCTCAAACATCCTGTTAAAAATTGCAGACCGCATTGAAGCCAACCTGGAAGCACTGGCTGTTGCTGAGACCTGGGACAATGGTAAAGCGGTTCGCGAAACATTAAACGCAGATATTCCATTGGCCGCTGACCACTTCCGTTATTTTGCGGGCTGTGTACGTGCACAAGAAGGTTCTATTGGTGAAATCGATGAGAACACTATCGCGTATCACTTCCACGAGCCTCTAGGTGTTGTTGGTCAAATCATTCCATGGAACTTCCCACTGCTAATGGCGGCGTGGAAACTAGCACCTGCACTGGCTGCTGGTAACTGTATTGTTCTTAAGCCTGCGGAGCAGACTCCAGCATCTATCCTGGTACTAATGGAAATCATCGGTGACCTGTTACCACCAGGCGTACTTAACGTAGTAAACGGCTTCGGTAAAGAAGCGGGTGAAGCACTGGCAACCAGCAAGCGCATCGCTAAGATCGCTTTCACCGGTTCTACTCCAGTTGGTTCACACATCCTGAAGTGTGCTGCTGAGAACATCATCCCATCTACTGTTGAGCTGGGCGGTAAGTCTCCAAACATCTACTTCAGCGACGTAATGAAGCACGAAGACGAGTTCCTGAGCAAGTGTGTTGAAGGTACCGTATTAGCGTTCTTCAACCAGGGTGAAGTATGTACTTGTCCTTCACGTGCTCTGATCCAGGAAGATATGTACGATGACTTCATCTCTCTTGTTATCGCGCGTACTCAGCAAATCAAACGTGGTAACCCGCTGGATACCGATACGCAGGTTGGTGCGCAGGCATCAGCTGAACAGTACGACAAAATCCTGGGCTACCTGGAAATTGGTAAGAAAGAAGGTGCCGAAGTCCTTATCGGTGGCGGCCCTGCTAATGTAGAAGGTTTCAGCAACGGTTTCTATGTACAACCAACACTGCTGAAAGGTTCAAATGACATGCGCGTGTTCCAGGAAGAAATCTTCGGCCCGGTTGTAGGTGTAACTACCTTTAAAACGGAAGCAGAAGCACTGGCCATCGCCAACAACACTGAGTTCGGCTTAGGTGCGGGCGTCTGGACACGTGATACTAACCTTGCCTACCGTATGGGTCGCGGCATTGAAGCGGGTCGTGTGTGGATGAACTGCTACCACGCCTACCCTGCTCACGCAGCATTCGGTGGCTACAAGAAATCTGGGGTGGGCCGTGAGACTCACAAAATGATGCTGGACCACTATCAGCAAACCAAAAACCTGCTGACTAGCTACGACATCAACCCACTGGGCTTTTTCTAAAAGCGTTGCCATTACTGGCGTAAGTAACGATCTCCGCGTTCGCGCGGAGATCTTTTACGGCCTTCGCGAGTCACTTGCCGTTTCACACTTACTTTGAGGTTAGAAGTGAACGTATGAGAATCGCCGTTCTTATCTCATTATTTCTCGTTATTCTGCTGTTACCCACAGCACATGCATCCAGTCAGCTTCCTGTACTTCGCGTTGGTGTATTGACCTACGGTACCCTTAACTGGGAACTCGACATTGCCAAACAAGACGCACCTGAAAACGTTGGCTATCAGCTTGAACTGGTTCCATTAGGTTCGCCGCAAGCATTAACTATTGCGCTGCAAGGCGGAGCGGTAGACATGATCATAGGTGACTGGCTATGGGCCGCTCGCCAACATCTGCATAAACGTGAATTCTATTTTTACCCTTATTCAACCGCTGCAGGGACCCTTATCGCATCCCCTGCGCTGAGCAACCAGTCAATCAAGGCACTGGACGGAAAAACACTGGGCATTGCCGGAGGCAAAGCTAATAAAAACTACATCCTGTACCGGGCCTATGCTCTCAAGCAATTTAATGTTGATATTGCCAGCAGCACGACCATCAAGTTCGCGGCACCGCCAATGCTGAACTCACTCCTGAAACGCGGTGATATTGATGCGGTACTCACCTTCTGGCATTACGCGGCTGTGCTTACCAACGACAACTACACGCCCATGCTCACCATGCAGGACATACTCAACAGCTTTGGTATTCAAAAAGAAGTGCCAGTGCTGGGGTGGCTGTACAAACGTGAGTGGGGCGACCAACATGCTGAGTTAGTAAACGCTTTTCTGCAACGCTCATATGCTATCCGTAGCATGCTCAACAAACAGGACGACATGTGGAAGAATATTGATTCTTTTACAAGCAAATACCCGGCATCGGTACATCCTGCCCTGATCAGTGCCTATCGTGCCGGCATTCCTACCCGGTGGGGACCGGCGACCTGGCAGGACATGCAAACAATCCTAAGGGTAATCAAGCAATACGACGACGCCCAAACACTAACCGGGCAACTGGACACAATTCCCACTTCCCTATTCTGGCAAAACACAGTGTTAGGATCCGATGAATAACCCTACACAGCCCCATGCATCGCTAATTCGCGTATGCTCTGTTGTAGGGCTGATCGTAATTTGGCAATCTGTTGTAAGCCTCATCGAGCCTGCGCTGCTCCCGTCTCCACTGGAGGTAATTAACAGCCTGTGGCAGCACTCGGAATCCGGTGAATTACCTCACCACTTAGGTATTACGCTGGGGCGCATTGCGATTAGTTTTAGTATCGCGATGGTGCTGGGCAGTGTGCTTGGTATTCTGATGGGGAAATTCCGGTACCTTGATTTATGGCTCGACAGCCTTACCACCCTGGCGCTGAATATTCCGGCTTTGGTAACGATCATTCTTTGTTTTATCTGGTTTGGTCTGAATGAAGTAGCTGCACTCACCGCAGTGATTGTAAACAAAACACCCAACATCGCCGTTACCCTTCGCGAAGGAGCGCGCGCTGTCGACGCTCAGTTACTGGCGGTAGGTAAAGTGTATCGACTGCCCTTAACGCGCCAGCTTACCCACGTATACTTACCACAACTGTACCCGTATTTTTTAGCCGCGGCCCGCAGTGGACTGGCGCTGGTTTGGAAGATAGTACTGGTTGTAGAACTGCTCGGTTGCAGTAGCGGCGTAGGATTTCAACTGTCGCTGTTTTTCCAGTTTTTTGATATCACCAGCGTGCTGGCTTACACCCTGGCATTTGCCTGTATTATTTTTGCCGTTGAAGCAGGGATTCTGCGTCCGTGGGAACGGAGGGTTCTGCGATGGCGTTAAGTTACGGGGTCTGCGTTGCTAATAAAGCATTTTTAGATACTAAGAATCTAAATAACGTGAAAATACCGGTTATTCGCGACTTTTCCCTGACTATACACCCGGGAGAATTTGTAGCCTTAACCGGGCCATCCGGGGCAGGAAAGAGCACGCTGCTGAATATCATGGCCGGCCTCGACAAGGATTTTAGCGGCGCCATTACCTACGGCGACAACACGCTGAATACCCGACAAAATGCCAAAGTCGCACTGATGTTTCAGGAGCATCGCTTAATGCCCTGGTTAACGTTACAAGACAATGTTGCACTGGTTATCAATGGCTCGCGAAAAGCCAAAATCGACGGCGCCAGATACTGGCTCGAAGAAGTGGGCCTGGCTGACAACGCACAGTTTTTTCCGAATCAACTGTCGGGTGGCATGCTTAAACGCGCCGCGCTGGCCCGGGCGTTTGCTCATGAACCGGACGTTCTGCTATTAGATGAACCCTTCTCTTCACTGGATATTCAAACCGCGTCGGACATAAAAGAACGTTTGTTACTGTTATGGGCGAAACAGGGCACGTCGGTATTACTGGTTACTCATGATGTTGAAGAAGCTGTTGCACTCGCAGACAGGGTCCTGGTTGCAGGCCGTTCTCCCATGAGTATAAAGCACCGAATACAAATCCCCCAGCCACGACCGAGACCCATCGACAACGCCGATATTCAAGCGATTACGCAACAACTGCGCACGTGGCTGACCGATGAGAAAAACCAAATACCACCAAACGCGCAAACGGCGGGGTAAAAGCATGTTACCGAACTTGTTAATCAATTGTGAAGCAGATAAAATCAAGCCTTGTCAGGGAGTTTTTATGCTGTCTCATTCAATTCAACACGCGGTAAACGATACCTTCGCCCCAGCTGTTGCCCGTGCGGGCTCTGAAAGCCTGGATCCGGTCGTTGCAGCCAAAGAAATTTATACGTCACTTGCTGAATGCGAAGCCACTTGCGTGGTGTTCTATTGCTGTACGCGTTACCCGCTGGAACAATTGTCAAAAGAGCTAAGTCGCTATTTTGGTGATATCACGGTTATAGGCTGTACATCTGCCGGTGAAATTACGCCTCTTGGCTGCAGAAAGCATTCCATTAGTGCCTTTGCACTTAGCAAACAACATTTCTCAGTAGAGACTGCACTGATCGAGAATCTGGCGACCTTTTCAGAAACCGATGCCGATGAACTGGTTAGCGGCATGCTGGAAAATTTACGCAAGAGAACCGTCTCTGCCGGCCCCATCGAACAACACTGTTTTGGTTTAACCTTACTTGACGGCTTGTCAATTCGCGAAGAACTGGTTATTAATGCCCTGAATCTGAGTTTACAGGACATCCCGTTAGTTGGCGGCTCAGCCGGTGACGATCAGCACTTTGTGGATACCCAGGTCTTTTGCAATGGTCGCTTTTATAGCCATGCGGCGGTCTTTATGCTGGTCAACACAAGCTGTCAGTTTGAAGTGTTCAGTTATCACCACCTGGCCCCCGAAGAAGAAAAACTGGTGGTGACCCAAACCGCACCAGGTCAGCGCGTTGTCGAAGAATTTAACGCCGAACCGGCGGCATTGGAATACTGCAGAATTAACGGTCTAAAGCTGGAAGAACTCAGCTCTGAAGTATTCGCCATGAATCCATTAGCCGTACAAATTGGCGATCAGCTGTATATTCGCAGCATCCAGCAGGTTAACGATGACCTGAGCCTCACATTCTTCTGTGCCATTGATGCAGGTATCGTGCTTACCCGCATGCAGTCAAGCGGCCTGCATGCCCATACCGCCATGGTGTTGAACGAACTGCAACAACGGTTAGGCAATATCGACTTACTGATAGGATTTGACTGTATTCACAGACGCGCGGAAATCGATAAGCTGGACCTGTGTGAGTCCATGTCGTCGTTGTACCGGGACCACCATATGATTGGGTTTAACACCTATGGTGAGCAAATCAATGGACTGCATCTGAATCACACCTTTACGGGTGTTGCCATTGGAGCGCCTCACCGGAGCCAGCCTTGAGCAAACCTGCCAACACTGAGGTCGCATCAACGCCACCGCCAATAGAAGCAGAAAACCCCGCCGATGAGCTGGCGCGCCTGCGC
>NZ_CFIDRX010000231.1:0-5551 GCF_984433645.1 Marisediminitalea sp. | reverse complement strand
GCTTACCAGTGTAGAAAGGGTGACAAGCTGAACATACGTCCAGGTTGATGTCTTTACCCAGAGTAGAACGTACTTTGATCTCGTTGCCACAAGAACAGTTCGCAGTAATTTCTTCGTATTTAGGGTGGATATCTTGTTTCATTGGGTTACCTCAAAAAAAGGCCGTATCGCTATCCAGCCCGAAGCTGAACACCATACGTTGCTAAATTCAGTACAAGCGATAATCGCTCGGTTTTTAAGAGCGGCGCATATTACTGGATGTCGATTAATCAATCAAGGTTTTTATCGTGCGCAACCATTCATTTTGCATTGATATCCACGTAATTGCATCGGCAAGATCTTCGATTAGTGTTATCCTGCTAAATCGGTATATTTTCAACCTTAGCGTATAAAGTCAGATCGTTACCCATGCCAGTTGTTGATGTCGCGGTGCCTGTGCCGCTCAAGCAATCGTTCAGTTATCTCCATGACACACCTGTTGCAACCGGTGTGCGGGTAAAAGTGCCGTTTGGAAACCGAACGCTGATTGGTGTAGTAATAGGTAACATTGAAGCGCAAACCGAAGATACCGGTCTGAAGTTAAAGTCAGTCACTGAGGTACTCGATGAAGTGCCGCTGTTTGATACCACGCTGATCACACTGGCTAACTGGCTGGCTAAATATTACCACCACCCCATTGGTGAAGTCTGGTCGACCCTGATGCCCGTGCGGTTGCGAAAAGGCATGCCGCTGACCGACAAACTGGACGCCTTTACCCTCACTGAAGCCGGACAAGACGCACTTGAACAGTCACTGGTACGCGGGAAAAAGCAGCAGTTGTGTCTGGCATCGTTAGCTGACGAGCCGGTAGAAGAGGGTGAAATTAAACAGCGATTTTCACCCGCTGTGATTAAAGCATTATCAGAAAAAGCCCTGATACAAACGGTACAAATTAAGCAGGAAATCCAGACAGACTGGGCGTCGTACACATTACAAGAGACGACACCTGTCGCCTCAACCGAACAGGCTGTTGCGATTGCGGGTGTGAATCAAAACGGCACTGAATTTCGGACCTTTTTGCTTGAGGGGGTTACCGGCAGCGGTAAAACGGAAGTGTATTTACAAGTCATCGCCCCAGTGTTGAAGGCCAATCGACAGGTATTGATTCTGGTGCCGGAGATAGGGTTAACGCCACAAACTGTCGGGCGCTTTGAGCGACGCTTCGGTATTAAGGTAGGCGTGTTGCACTCACAAATGTCCGACCTGGCGCGGCTGCAGGTATGGCAACAGTCCCGCAGAGGCGAATTGGGCATTGTTATCGGTACGCGCTCGGCGATTTTTACGCCCATGGTGCGTCCCGGCATGATCATCGTTGACGAAGAGCACGATGAGTCTTTTAAGCAGCAGGATGGGTTGCGGTATCACGCCAGAGATTTAGCGGTTAAACGCGCCCAGACTGAGAACGTTCCCTTATTGCTCGGCAGCGCAACACCGTCATTGGAAAGCCTCAATAATGCGCTGGCCAAACGTTACACTCACTTACAACTCAGTGAACGAGCGGGGGGCGCCAGTCATACTCAGTTAAAGGTGCTGGACTCACGTGACCAACCACTACAGGCGGGTATTGCTCCGGGTTTACTCAGTGTCATGCGTAGTCACCTGCAGCAAGGTAACCAGGTACTGGTGTTTTTGAATCGTCGGGGTTATGCGCCGGCGGTGTTATGCCATCACTGCGGGCAAACCGTAGATTGTAAAAGCTGTGAACGCCCGTTTACTTATCACAAGTCACAGGGGCGCCTGCAGTGTCATCACTGTGGCGCAAGCAAACGCATGCCAAACCAATGCAGTGCCTGTCACAGTACGTCTCTGCAAACGTCGGGATTGGGTACCGAACAGCTCGAACAGGGGCTGGGAGAGTTGTTTCCCGATATTAAACAAGTGCGCATAGACAGTGATGCCGTTAGAGGCAAAGACGCGTTGGTAACGCGTTTAGATGAAATCAATGCGCGAAAATACCAATTGTTAATTGGTACACAAATTCTTTCAAAGGGGCATCACTTTCCTCATGTTACGCTGGTGGTGGTGCTGGATTGCGATGGCGCGCTGTTTTCCGCCGACTTTCGAGCGCCGGAAAAATTTGCTCAGTTGATTACGCAGTTAGCTGGCCGCGCCGGGCGCGCCACCAAACCCGGTGAAATGTATATTCAAACCGATAATCCGGGTCACCCGCTGTTACAGGATCTCATTCACAACGGGTTTGCGCACTTTGCCCGCCATGCCCTGCACGAGCGTAAAATGACCAACTTGCCACCTTACAGTGCTCAGGCTGTGATCCGGGCCGAGGCGAATGCTGCGCAACAGGTGCATACGTTCTTGCAGCAGGTGAAACAGGCCTTTAGCGATCACAGTCACCAGTTTGGTGGTTACATAGCCGGCCCGCTGCCGTGTTTAATAGAAAAGCGACAAGGGCGGTTTCGGTTTATGTTACTGCTTCAATGCTCGCAGCGCGCCGCTTTACACAACTGGATCGCCAGTACCCTTCGACAGGTACAGAGTTTACCGTTAGCGACACGGGTACGCTGGAGCCTGGATATTGACCCGGTAGACTTCAGTTAATCACGCGGAACGTCCACTTTACGCTCCGTATTTAAAGGCCTGCGACACAAATTGCGATTACGGGTAAATCTTGGGCAGCTTTTTTTGATCAAGCGCGCTACACTGGTCTGCTCATTGAGAATGTAGCTCATCAGAAATTTGGTTTTTAGCAGCAAATGCGAATCACAACAGTGTCGCATGATGGATAATTAAAAAAGCATTATGTCTCAACGCGATTATGTTTCTCGTGGCCGCGCACCACAGAAAAAACAAAAAAACAAAAAGGCGTCAGGCACGGCACGCAGCAATGCCCCCAAAGCACCGGTAAAAACGGTGTCATGGATAGCGGTAGCTGTCGTCGTGGCTCTGTTGATAGGGTTTGCCTACTTCCTGTGGTCTATCAAGGATAACGTGGAACCAGACGGTGCCCAACCTATGGCGAAAAAGCCGGTGGCGGTTGAAGATGAACTGCCTGAATTGCCACAGGAAGAGTGGGAATACATTAAGACGCTGCCTGGTTATGAAGTTGAAGTCGATGTCGCAGAGCAAGAGAAATCGGATAAGCGCTATTTAATGCAGTGTGCCTCATTTAAAACCCGGGCTCAGGCTGAAGAAATGCGCGCAAAAATTGCCTTTCAGGGGCTGGAAGCGCAGATACGCCGAAGTGACGGTGACAATGGCGAGTGGTTCCGGGTGATACTGGGGCCATATGATGCCAAACGCGACGCCGAGCGTGCTAAGCACGCACTGCGTAAAGTGAATATTACCACCTGCCAAATCTGGTACTGGAACTTCTGATCTCTTTTCGGGCCGTTGTGTGCAACGGCCCTTGAATTTCCTTCATCCCCCCCCATTTCCCTATTCATTGTTCATGCATTGTCTGTCTTTTGACGCTGACAGTGCCATAACCACCACAGTGGAGTGAATGTGACTACGATTGTATCTGTCCGTCGGGACAACCAGGTAGTAATGGCCGGAGATGGTCAGGTGTCGCTGGGCAACACCGTTATGAAAGGCAACGCCAGAAAAGTGCGTCGCCTGTATCAGAATAAAGTACTGGCCGGCTTTGCAGGCGGCACAGCCGATGCGTTTACCTTATTTGAACGCTTTGAGGCAAAATTAGAGATGCACCAGGGGCATTTAACCAAAGCCGCGGTTGAGCTGGCCAAAGACTGGCGTACTGATCGCATGTTGCGCAAACTGGAAGCATTACTTGCAGTTGCCGATGAGACCGCCTCGTTAATTATTACCGGCAACGGTGATGTGGTGCAGCCAGAGCAGGATCTCATTGCCATAGGCTCAGGCGGAAACTATGCCCAGGCCGCAGCAACAGCCTTATTAAACAACACTGAGTTAAGCGCCAAAGATATCGCTGAACAGAGTCTGACAATTGCCGCAGACATTTGTGTGTTTACCAACCACAACCAAACGGTTGAAGTACTGGATTATTAATTTTTTCGGCAGTCGTGTTCCAACCGATTGCCCGGCTGGCGAAGCCAGCTTACGTAAAAAGGGTTTGCTATGTCTGAAATGACTCCAAGAGAAATTGTTCACGAACTCGACAGACACATTATTGGTCAGCAAGGCGCTAAGCGTGCCGTGGCCATCGCGCTGCGAAATCGCTGGCGTCGCATGCAGCTGCCTCAGGAGCTGCGTCAGGAAGTGACACCAAAAAATATTCTGATGATTGGTCCAACCGGGGTAGGTAAAACTGAAATTGCCCGTCGTTTGGCTAAACTCGCGAACGCACCATTTATTAAAGTGGAAGCGACTAAGTTCACCGAAGTGGGCTATGTGGGTAAGGAAGTTGAGTCTATCATCCGTGACCTGGCTGATATCGCAGTGAAAATGACCAAAGAGCGCGAAATGGAAAAAGTGCGTTTTCGTGCAGAAGAAGCCGCAGAAGAGCGCATTCTGGATATTCTGATCCCGCCGCCTGAAAATGCCTGGGGCGAGAAAGAGCGCACCGAAGATCGCGGTACCCGTCAGTCTTTCCGCAAGAAATTGCGTGAGGGAACGCTGGACGACAAAGAAATTGAAATCGATGTATCGCAACAGCAAATTGGCGTTGAAATCATGGCCCCTCCGGGCATGGAAGAAATGACCAATCAGCTGCAAGGCATGTTTGAAAATCTTTCTGCGGGTTCTCAGAAGAAGAAAAAGAAAATGCGTATTCGCGACGCCATGAAAGTGCTGGTGGAAGAAGAAGCCGCACGCCTGGTTAACAAAGAAGATCTGAAAGCCAAAGCACTGGAAGCGGTTGAGCAACACGGCATTGTGTTTGTGGATGAGATCGACAAGATTTGTAAGCGCGAAGGCACCAGTTCAGCCGATGTCTCTCGTGAAGGTGTGCAACGCGACCTATTGCCATTAGTGGAAGGTTCTACGGTATCGACTAAACACGGCATGATCAAAACCGACCATATTTTGTTTATTGCGTCGGGCGCTTTCCAAATGAGCAAGCCGTCGGACTTGATCCCAGAGTTACAAGGCCGGTTACCGATCCGCGTTGAGCTATCTGCACTGAAAGTAGAAGACTTCAAGCGCATTCTAACCGAGCCAAATGCCTCATTAACTGAGCAGTACGTAGAGTTAATGAAAACCGAAGGTGTGACGGTAGAGTTTACCGATAGCGGTATTCAGCGTATCGCCGAGGCTGCCTGGCAAGTAAACGAAAAAACGGAAAATATCGGTGCCCGCCGTTTGCATACGGTGCTGGAGCGTTTGATGGAAGACATTTCCTACGATGCCTCAGAAAAGCAAGGTGAGACCTACAGCATTGATGCTGAGTACGTTAATGCGCACCTGGATGCGCTGGTAGATAACGAAGACCTGAGCCGCTTTATCTTGTAAGGGCGCAAAAGAAATACCAAAGGCGACCCGGAGAGGTCGCCTTTTTTGTGTCTAATAACATGCGAGTATCTAGGGGCTGTTGACCTTTACTGTATCATTTTTGTTCTATATAGAAGCGTTTTAA
>NZ_CFIDRX010000230.1:0-5608 GCF_984433645.1 Marisediminitalea sp. | reverse complement strand
ACCGCTGTACATTCCGGTATTATTTTCCAATGTGCGTGAACTGGCACCGCGGGTGCAGCTGGCGTGTCGGCCTTTAGATCGTCCCAACATCGGCCGATTACTGGCAACCGGGCAGGCAGATATCGCCATTGATGTGGCTCTGCCGTTGTCGAAACCTGTGCAGCATCAACGCCTGAGCAGAGACGAGTTCGTAGTACTCCGGAGCAAGCACGTTCAATCACCGCTGACTCGTCAGGCCTACCTGGCAGCTGAACACATTGCAGTAAGTCACCGCGCCTCCGGGCGTGTGGTTGAGGACATCAGCCTGCAACAGCAAAGTATCAATCGTCAGCATGTATTGCGTTGTCAGAGTTACCAAACGGCTAAGCACCTGTTAAAAACAGGTGAGTACTTACTAACGATACCCGTATCGATAGCCAATAGTTTGCTGGACGACGAACTGGAAATACTCCCACTGCCTTTAACCTTGCAAGGACTCGATGTAGATATGTACTGGCACGAAAACAGTGAGCAGGACGACGCCATCGCCTGGCTCAGGCAACAGGTAGAAAAGATCAGTAACCACCTCAACATTCGCAGCTAAATGCGCTTAAGCCTGTCTTAAGGTTTACCCGCTATTGTGAGCACTGATTCAGCATCATTGAGATTTAACTGCCGTGCTTTCTGTTGTGATCCCTGCAAAAAATGAACAGGACAATATTGCCCCTTTGGTAAAAGAAATAGTCACTGCATTACGCGGGGTGTGTTCGTTTGAAATTCTTTATGTGGATGATGGCAGTACGGACAATACCTATCATGTGCTACGCCAATTGTCGTTAAGCCACTACCCTCAACTCAGGGTTATTCGCCATGCCTTTTCTGTTGGCCAGAGTACTGCGGTGCATACTGGTGTTCACCATGCCAAAGGCGAACTTGTAGTCACCCTCGACGCGGACGGACAAAACGATCCGGCAGACATTCCCGAGCTCCTTTCTGCGGCCCGGGCCTATTCGCCTGCACAGTGTTTTTGTGTAGCTGGCTATCGCAAAAGCCGTAAAGACACAGCCTGGAAACGGTTTCAGTCCCGGGTGGCAAACGGTGTGAGAAGTCGCTTTCTGCACGATGACACACCGGATACCGGTTGTGGCATGAAGCTGTTTCCCCGCGAGACATTTTTACGACTGCCCTATTTCGACCACATGCACCGCTTTATACCGGCCTTGGTAAAACGTCTGGGCGGAGACGTTGTCGTGGTACAGGTGAATCACAGAGATCGCCAGCACGGCACCTCAAATTACACCATGATGAGTCGCCTATGGGTTGGCATTATTGATATGATTGGTGTTTTATGGCTGCAGAAACGCACGAAGATTGCACACGTAGTATGTGAAGATGAATAAACAACGCCGTATCTCCCTATTGAAAAACAGTCTCTATCTGCTGCTCATCTTGCTTGTGTGTGTTGGCGTTAGCGAATTAGTCCGGCAACTCCCCGCCGTCGCTGCGTTTAATCAGGACTGGGTCGATGCAAATACCCGGCACAACGGATGGACAGGCGTTGCGTATTTTATCGGTATGGCTGCAGCATTAACCGCTATTGGCCTGCCACGTCAACTCACCGCGTTTCTGGCCGGTTACGCCTTTGGATTCAGCGAGGGGCTGCTCTACTCCGTTATCGGTGCCACCCTGAGTTGCACAGCGGTATTCTGGTTGTCCCGCACAGTGGCTCGCCGTCCGCTGAGAGCCAGATTCGCCAGTAAAGTAGCCCGGCTGGATGCTTTCGTGGCGGTGCAACCCTTTTTAATGACCATTGTGATCCGCCTGATGCCCTTCGGCAATAACCTCGCGACCAATCTGATCGCAGGTGTAAGCCATGTGCCTGCCCGGCTGTTCATCACCGGCTCTATGATTGGCTACATTCCTCAAATGGCAATATTTGCGCTGATGGGCAAAGGCATTGTAGTGCAGTCCTATTGGAAAATCGCCCTGAGCGTAGGGTTACTTGGGGTCTCTGCGTTGTTGAGTATTTATCTGTACAAACAGTTTAAAGCCGGTGCGCTGAATAATGACAACCTCAATGACAGTGACACCGCACAAGAGGCCTCAACCACTCAACAATCTGGCCAATCTGCGTCGACTTCTGTCTAATGAACCATCACTCACTGTCTCCTTCGGGGCTCTATCAGGCTTTCCCGTTGGGTACCCTGCTATGCCTGAGTGCAGTTATTCTGTTAACCGGTTTAGGGCTCCGTGACCCCTGGCCTGCCGATGAACCGCGCTTTGCACTGATCGCCAGAGACATGGTGGAAACCGGGCGATGGTTTTTCCCAATGCGCGGCGGCGAAATCTATCCCGATAAACCGCCGCTATTTATGTGGTTAATCGCCCTGTTTTATGCCATGACAGGAAGCCTGAAAGTGGCCTTTTTGTTACCGTCAGCGCTTGCAGGTATGGTAACGATTGGGTTGGTTTACGACCTCGGTCGCCGCCTTTGGTCTGTGAATACAGGGTTTATTGCAGGCCTGTTACTGCTTTTCACCGTGCAGTTCACGCTGCAAGCAAAAACCGCACAAATAGACGCGCTGGTTTGCGTTTTTATCACCTTCGGCTGTTACGGTTTATTGCGGTTTTTACTCATCGACGGGCTATGGCGCTGGTACTTTCTGGCCTGGTTTGCCATGGGGCTGGGGATCATTACCAAAGGCGTTGGCTTTCTACCTGCCTTGATGTTACTGCCCTATTTAGCTTACCGATTGAGAACAAAGCACAAAGAATTCGCTTTGCTACATCAGCCGTCAGTATGGAAATGGTGGTTGGGCCCGGTTGTTATGCTGCTGGCGATCTCGCTGTGGTTCGTGCCCATGTACTACCTGGTATCAGTAAGCGATAACCCTGCCCTGCATGCTTATCGCGACAATATTTTATTTAAGCAAACTGTCACCCGATATGCTGATTCCTGGCATCACATTAAACCTTTCCGGTATTACCTAACGTCGGTTATTCCGGTATTTTGGTTGCCCCTGAGTCTGGCGCTGCCGTGGTTAATACCGGCCTGGTGGCGGGCAATAAAACAACTGGATGCCCGCATAATATTACCCGCAGGCTGGATTGTACTGCTGCTGATTTTCTTCAGCCTGAGTCCGGGCAAACGTGGCGTGTATATCTTACCCGCCTTGCCCATGCTGGCTTTAATTAGCGCTCCTTACTGCGCGCAACTACTTTCCAGGCGCTGGTTAAATCAGCTGATATGGGGGGTATGTGGCTTACTGACACTGCTTTTGTTCGTCGCCGGTGTCTGTGCGTTACTCGAAGCTTCGTGGATTCAACACGCACTGGACGATAACAGTGTGGATGTATCTGGTTTCTTCTTCGCGGCTTCAACAATTGGCGTAATCTCATTGATAGTGAGTTACCGTAAGGCGAAGTGGAAGAGCTGGGTAATACTGATGAGCGGCCTGTGGCTTATTTATAGCACATGGGGATATGTGCTCATGGGGCCAATGCGCACGCCGGAGACTGTGTTTAATGCAATGCAAAAGATACTGCCAACGAATTCAGACATTGCTCTTGTAGCATTCTCGGAACAGTTTATTTTGTTTTCCCCTTACCCGGTAACCCATTTTGGTTATCACGCCCCCACTGACATACAGCTGCAAGCAGCGAATCAATGGCTGGAAGGGCAAGGTACACGGTATTTGCTGCTCGCCGAACCGCAATTGCAAGCCAGCTGCTTTAATCCGGATCTTGCTGAATATGTTGGCTTTGCCCATCGTCGCGACTGGTATGTAGTGAACGCTCAGGCTAAAACAACCCACTGCACGCTTCCTGCACAACCGGTTCAAGAGTACAGCCGGTAACATACCGGCTGTTGTTGTGGGTCGACAGGCGTTCAATTCAGCCTATTTCTTGGTCCAGTCAAACTTTGCAAAAGGTGCATCCACCGGTGTATTACCAATGTGGTTGATGTAATTACTCATGACCTTTTGTGCCAGACCCAGAATAATTTCCTGCACGTGACGCTCTGTGTAGCCTGCAGAATAAAAGGCATCCAGATCAGCGTCGCTCACCACACCACGATTTCTGGTGATCAGCAGTGTCATATCCTGCAAAGCCTGCAATTTAGGCGTCGGCATTGGTTCAGCATTTCGCAGCGCTTCCGTTAGAGCAGCGTCCACTTTCATTGAATGGGCAATCGCAGTATGGGCAGGCACACAGTAATGACAGCCATGCTCTACATTGATGGTTTGCCACACAACCGTGAGCTCTTCCGCGGTAAAGTCGGTTTTCTGAAATAAGTCGTGTAATACCTTGTAGCCTTCCAATACCTGGGGCGACGCAGCCATGATGCCATGTAAGTTTGGCAGCATACCAAAGGCTTTAATGGAGTCCTCCAGCAAAGGTTTACTGGCTTCAGGCGCTGAATCTAATGTATGTACGGTTAAAGATGTCATGGGATTTTCCTCGTTTTAGATAGCTCTTTATACATTTTGTACCAATTGGTACAAATAAGAAATTTGAATTGTACCGATCGGTAAGCTAAAGTCAAATAACTTTGATCCTCGCGATCCCTGACAATGGAGAAACGAATGAAAACGGTGTTGGCATTTGATGTTTATGGCACGTTAATCGATACCCACGGCTTATTGAACGAGCTGTCGGAAATGGTCGGTGACAGGGCCGAGGTGTTTTCGCACACCTGGCGTAACAAACAACTGGAGTATTCGTTTCGACGCGGATTGATGCGTCGTTACCAGCACTTTTCTGTTTGCACAGCACAGGCACTGGACTTTACCTGCCAGCATCTGGCTGTGGCACTCCATGACGACCAGCGGCAATTGCTGTTAGACAAGTACTTGCGACTGCCCGCCTTCAATGATGTGCAATCCGCACTGCCTGAGCTTGCAAAAAATGCGACCCTGGTGGCGTTTTCCAATGGTGAAGAACAGGCAGTAAACAGCCTGCTTAGCCACGCGGGGATCGCTGGGTATTTTGAGTATGTGGTGACCGCTGATGCAATTGATACATTCAAACCCGACCCGGCTATTTATCGCCATTTACTGGATACTGTAAAATGCGATGCCAACCAAACCTGGCTGGTGTCGAGTAATCCCTTTGACGTGATTGGTGCCAGTGAATGTGGCTGGCGCACGGCCTGGGTGAAGCGCAGTCCACAGTCGGTTTTCGACCCGTGGGGTATTACGCCAACAGCAGAAATTAGCGAACTAGGACAGCTTGCCCCTTTGCTGAAAAATACCGTCTAACATACTGTCGACCGCGAATTCGAGCTGCGCTAACGAGGTACCGCATCTCGCCATAGACGCCGTGCCTTTTAACAAGGTGTACAGTGCCAGGGCATTGGCTTGCGCATGGTTATGAAGGCCGAGCTGAATAGACTCGGGAGACTGTAAAAATAAGTCAGTATAGAGCTGTTTTGGCAGTGCATCTGCCCGGGCAAGTACATCGGCGGCTTCTTCGGGTACGTTGCCGCTGATCATTTCAGACTGACATAGCACTAAATAACAGCCTTTAGCGTGTTCGGCGTCACACTGCATGGCCAGAATAGACATCATGTGGTTTTTAATGCGTTGCCTTAGTGGCAAATCAGCCTGTTGAAGCAGTTTCAAATGCG
>NZ_CFIDRX010000229.1:0-5651 GCF_984433645.1 Marisediminitalea sp. | reverse complement strand
CGTCGAGTATTGCACTGACCTGAAAACTCACATCCGCGCAGTCGTCAACGTTTATGCCATTTTCGTGATCAATGTATACCCGCAGGATCGAGTGTTTGCCCGCGCGTACAAATTCAACGCCCAGTAACTCAAATCCCAGTGCTTCTACAGCCGGAGTTAACATCTCCGTTAGTCGCTGTTCTAGCTTTGACAATCCTAACCTCCAAAAACGAAAAAAGGGCGTTACGCCCAATGTCCTGATACCTTTTACAGATATCGCGTTGTGCTTGGAACCGCAGTAACAAAAAGCCCCGATAATCGGGGCTTCTTGCTTGAATAATTCGGTCCCATTTTGCCTGCATCAGGCAAAGTTACCAGCGCAAATTACTGTGCTGTATAACTGGAAGCTTCCACATCCCGGTAACATCCGAGGCGAAACGCTTATTTCTGCGACGCATTATACTGCCTGTGAGGCAACATAGCAACCGGCATACTGGCTTAAGCTGAATATATATTGCACTGTGTCTGTTTTATACATGCACCGTATTGAATAAGCCACTGCTGCAGTGTCACAAAAAATTAATCTTCCTTCCAGCGCTCTTTAATTTCAAGGATGGCTCCCAGATTGGCTTCAAGCAACTCTACCAGTTTGGGTTCGAAGTGCTCACCTGCCTCGCGTTTCATCAGGTCCATGGTTTTCTCCACGCTCCAGGCTTCCTTATAGGGACGCTTACTGGTTAGCGCATCGAATACATCAGCAATGGCTACAATTCTCCCCTCAATGGGGATTTCTTCGCCTTTTAACCCATTCGGGTAGCCCTTACCGTTCCACTTTTCGTGATGCGTTAAAGCAACAGATTTTGCTATCCGCAATAAATCTGAATCCGCTTCGCCGAGGATTTCCGCACCGATTTGTGGGTGTGTTTTCATCACCTCAAACTCTTCGTCGGTCAGTTTACCCGGCTTGAGCATAATGTGGTCGGGGATCCCTATCTTGCCAATGTCGTGCATAGGGGCTGCGTGTAATAAGGTTTCTGCCTGCTGTTCAGAAAAACCATAAGCCAATGCCAGCACTTTCGAGTAGTGACTCATTCGCAATACGTGCATGCCGGTTTCGTTATCTTTGTACTCGGAAGCCCGCCCTAAACGCTGGACGACCTGTAAGCGGGTACGCTTAAGTTCATCAGCCTGTACCAGCGATAAATGCGTATTAACCCGCGCCAATACCACAGCCGGTGAAATGGGTTTGGTGATGTAGTCTACGCCGCCCACCGCGAAGCCTTGGGCTTCATCTTGTTCGTCACTCAATGCAGTAACAAAAATAACGGGAATTGACCGGGTTATAAGCTCCTGCTTCAACGCTTTACAGACCTCGAAACCCGTCATTCCGGGCATCATGATGTCGAGAAGGATCAAGTCGGGAAGCTGACTTTGCGCTACTCGCAATGCCTCTGTACCATTTTTTGCGTAAACCAGGCTGTACTTGTCACCAAGCACATGTTTTAACACCCGTAAGTTGGCGGGCTCATCGTCTACCAAAAGCAGCGTAGGCTTAGCAGCCGTTTTTTGCATAGTGACTATCCGTTTAATCGTTCAATAAGTTGGCTTAGATGTTCTATTGCCTGCTCAAACTCAAAATCATCTATAGCGTCCAGTATAGCCTGAATTTCACTGGCAAACTGACTTTGCGTAAAGACAGCAAGTTCATTGAGTTCATGTTCATCAACACGGTTGTACTTCACGCCATCCAGCAGACTTTCCAGAATCGTCTTCAACTGACTTATATCAACTTGAGCGGCTTGTTCAGCAGCGCTTTCCTGTTCCTGCATGACATGAGACGCCACCTCATCGGCAATACTCAGTAAACGCTCAAGTACGGTTTCCAGATCAGTGTCATCCTCGCTTGCATATTCCAACGCTTTGCACGTTACCATAAACTGAATTAACCCCAAATTCCCGGCAACGCCCTTAAAGCGGTGAGCGAGTGATTTCAAGCTAATGAAATCCCTGGATTGGATTAAAGATGCAAACTGCGCTTTTTCATTGTCAAAATCAGTAAGGAAGCGTTTGATCTCCTGAATGAGCTTTAACTGACTTCCCCACAAACTCTCGCCCCGGGACCAATCAATTAAAGCGGTATCTGTAGGTTCTGGTCGAGCAGCCAGTGCCGTTCCCTGAATACCTAACACACGGGCGATTTCATTACACAGTACCGGGAAATCAATAGGTTTGTTGGCAAAGCCTTCCATGCCGGCATCAGAGGCTGACTTTTTATCCTGTGCCAGCACACTCGCAGTCAGTGCGATAATGGGCGTGGCCTTTAAACCGTGCTCACGCTCGAATTCCCTGCGTCGGGTAGCAGCAGTCAAACCATCCAATACGGGCATTTGCAGGTCCATTAACACCACATCGAAACTGTGCGCTTCCATGCGTGCCAGTGCTTGTTCACCATCCTGAGCCACTGTAACTGTATGTCCGGCCCGCTCCAGCAATAACTTCAACAAATCAATATTTTGTTCAATATCGTCGACTATCAGCACATCGAGTTGCGGCAATGACATCGCCTGCAGTCGTTTCACCTGCTGCGCTGACGCCACCGGACTAAGTGGTAAAGTGAAAACAAAACGCGTACCTACGTTCTTTTCACTGTGTACTTCAATCGTACCACCCATTAGCTCGACAAGCTGTTTGCTGATCGTCGTGCCCAGGCCTGTGCCACCAAACTTTCGGGACATTGAGGCATCTGCTTGCGCAAACGCATCAAAGACCTTGTTCACCTGCTCTTCAGACATACCAATGCCAGTGTCTGCAATAATGAATTGTACGTCGCCGTTCTGCACAGGTTGCACTGTCAGGGACACGCAGCCTTGCTCAGTAAATTTCACCGCGTTACCCACGAGGTTACTCAGTACCTGACGTACTCGTTCCGGAGCACCATTATAGGCTTTAGCCAATTTCCCAGACAGGTCTACACGCAAATCAAGCCCTTTGCGTTTTGCCTCAAGCCAGAAAGTAGAAATCACCGTGTCGATTTCTTCGCTCAACATAAAATCGGTGTATTCAAGCTCAAGTTTACCTTTGTCGAGCTTGGCACTGTCCAGAATATCATTTAATAGATGCAATAAAGAGCGCGCCGACCGGTTAATCGTAGACAGGTGCTTGTGTTGCTCAGTATTCAGCGGGGTATCTAATAGAATATCACTGAAGCCAATAACCGCATTCATCGGGGTCCGAATTTCATGGCTCATATTCGCCAGGAACGCGGCTCTGGATGCTGCGGCTTGTTCGGCGGCATCTTTGGCTATAAGTAACTCATTTTCCATATTACGGCGGTCAGTGATATCCATAATGAAACCGTCTAACCACAGAATTTCATTCGCTTCATTGCGGATAAATCGACCATGCTCCCTTACCCAACGAATATCACCGCTTTTAGCAATAATGCGATATTCCATAGCATATTCCTGCTGGTCGGCTATGGCTTCCTCAATAATCGACAGATCATCGGGATGGAACAATTCCGTAAAGCTGATGCGAGGCGCAGGAAGTAAAAAGTCCTGAGCAGTGTAGCCAGTAATACGCTCAACGGCCTCGCTAATAAATACCATTGGCCAGGTTGTGTCGTTCAGGCAGCGATAAGCGATACCGGGAATATTGGCAATTAGCGAGCGGAATTTTTCTTCATTCTCCTTAACGGCCTTTTCCATGGCTAAGCGTTCGCGAATATCGGCAATAAAGAGGATAAAAAACGGTTCGTCGTCTATTTGTGTGTGTGACACGCTGATCCGCACCGGCACAGGGTGAAGATTTACATCCAGCGCCATGACATCCCGGCTATTGCCAATTAGCTTTTCGTCGCTGGGTTCCTGCGCGTTATTAAAAAACGCATCGTTGTACAAATGGCGTCTGTTTTCAGGCACGATATTAACTACCGGGAAACCTACTAACTGCGATTTAGTCCAACCTAATATCCGGGTAACAGATGGATTCGCTGACAGTACAATCCCTTCTGAGTTAATCGTAATGACCCCTTCAACCGCACTATCCATAAGGCCCGTAAGGCGCTTTTCATTTGCATTCGCGACTTTAGTGATTTCTTTGTATTTCACTAATAAGCTTATACCCAGCACCAGTGCAATGACCATCGATGCAATAAAAGTGACAACCGCTGCCATTAACACAGAGACTTCCGTATCTTGTGCTATGAGCTCTACGCCTGGCGGTGTCACAAAGCGCGCTGCAGCCATGCCTGTGTAGTGCATGCCTGATATCGCCAGCCCCATCACAAAGCCAGCCATCACGTTGATTTTAGTATTGGATAAGCGCGCTTTAATAATACTATTAATACCGGTACGCACCCAAAGAGACAGCATAGCCAGTAACACAGCAACGACAATAGATAGCAGGAAGATATGCAGGTCGTATTTTAGCAGCGGCGCCATTTGCATCGCCGCCATGCCTATATAATGCATTGCGCCAATACCGGCACCGACCAATACTCCGCCAAGTACAATATGCAGAGGGGAAATAGTGTTTGTAATTAAGAATCGTAAGGCAACCCAGGCGGCCCCCACACCGGGCAGCATCGAAACCAGTGTAATGTGCCAGTCATAATTAACTTCCGTACACAGTTCGAAAGCTAACATACCCACAAAGTGCATAGACCAAATGCCGACACCTTGGGCAATAGCGCCCACCATTAAAAGTGAACGCTTGGCAAAATTGGATTGCGCCGTTCTTGCCTGGGTCGCGACCTGAAATCCCATGAAAGACGCAAATACAGCAATACCTACCGATACCATTACGAGATAAAACTCGTACTCGCCGGTCAATAATAAAGAAGTCTCTGGAATCTGAAACAGGGCCAGGATGTCATTCATTTACCGCATACCTTATATACTACTGGTGACCATTTCGCCCCCCATCCTGAGGAAACGACGATGCGGCCTTAAATTATAAACGATTATAAATCGTTTACGTGCAATTATTTAGCAGCGTGCCCGCGTCTACTACTAAAGTCAAATACATTCTGATAAATGTACGACAAATTGAGTTGAGATCCAGGGAAGGCTTCATCACTTTGCCGTAATTTGGCGCATACAGATGACGCTTACGGTGAACGATTTGTCTGTTTATTTGGTAGATAAGCAAACAAGAACAAATAAAAAACCATCAGAATAAGATGGTATTTTCAAGGAGCTAAACATGAAAGCGTTATTACTAATTCTGTCAATCTGCTTACTGTATGTCAGTTTATCCAACAGTAACCTGGAACTTGAACTTAGCTTCAGGAACCAAAGTGTCAATATGGAAGCCTCGCTGATAAATGGACAATATGCCTTTAGTATTCAGTCCAGACCACAGCCTGCAATAGAAAAAGAATGGTCGAAAGAAACGACAACGCCAGTCTCTTTGCTGCCTGACAGTTTGCGAAACAACGTGCAAACTTCATCCTTGCGCGCGCCTTCCCAAGGTGCGGATAACGACCATATTAGCTTTCACGCACTAAGAGTTTTGGGGATGTTAGTGAGATCAACGGGACTTGTTAACTTATCTGGTTCCAAGTGTACTACAGTATTTCGGTAGTGAGTTTAGACCATACAAACTAGTGCATAACGCCACTCGTTACGATGGCAGAAAAGTATTTCTGTGTATTCAGAATTAAAAAGGCC
>NZ_CFIDRX010000228.1:0-5705 GCF_984433645.1 Marisediminitalea sp. | reverse complement strand
CAAACAATCCTACTGGTTCCACATTGCCACTGAGTGAAATGAAAAAACTGGTGCAATTTGCTCGAGACAACGACATTTATTTACATGCTGATGAGGTCTACAAAGGAGCCGAATTTGATGGCGTTGAAATTCCAAGCTTCGTTGATTTATATGAGAAGGCAATCATTACAAGTGGATTGTCAAAAGCAATGGCGATGCCCGGGTTAAGAATTGGCTGGTTGATTGGTTTGCCAGAAGATATTTATGCAAGTTGGCAACGGAAAGACTATACCAGTATCACAACGGGCGCGGTTAGTGAGTATGTTGCATCGATAGTGCTGCAACCCGACGCCCGAACTAAAATTCTGAATCGCAGTAAGCAGTACCTCATTGATAATCTGAAAATACTCAGTGACTGGGTTTCGGTCAACCAATCCTGGGTGTCGTTCGTGCCACCAAAAGCAGGTGGAATGGCATTTCTAAAATATGCATTAGATATTAATTCTACTCAACTCGCCCATGTGTTTCGTGAACAGTTAAATGTATTGGTGTTGCCCGGCGATGTTTATGGGTTGGACGGCTACTTTAGAGTCGGCATAGGCGCCCCAACCGCACACCTAAAGGAAGGACTGGCACGCATTAGTCAGTATGTGTCAGATAATTATGACATTAAAACGAGTACGCCTGTATGAAGATCATCGCGCAATCGTCTATTCAGGCAATATTAGACAGCAAGGATTTCACAAAGGATATCGAAGGCAGCTTTGTCGCTTTCTCTAATGGACACGCCGTCATTCCTCCCGTTGCTGAGTTACTGATGGATAAAGGCGAAACACATATTAAATACGGTTTTATAAAAGAGCAGCCGTATTTTGTCATTAAAGTAGCGTCTGGCTTTTATCAGAATCCACAAATAGGTATGTCTTCCAGTCAGGGCGTTGTCATATTGTTTAGTCTGGAAACCGGTGAGCCTGTCGCCTTTTTGCAAGATGGTGGGATACTGACCAACTACCGCACGGCCTATGCTGGAGCGATTGCTGCTAAATACCTTGCTCCCACAGGTATTCAAACGATAGGTATTATAGGTAGTGGTATTCAGGCCCAGTTACAGGCTCAAATGATTGCCGCTCAAACCGGATGTAATCACGTAATGTTGTGGGCCAGAAATTCCAACAATGCTAAACGATGTGCTGAGGCATTGGCATCATCTGGGCTTCAGGTTGAGCTTGTCGACTCGGTTTCCCGGGTTGCAGAGGCCAGTCAAATTATTGTGACAACCACACCATCGGAGCAACCGCTTATTAAGCCGGGCGACCTGAGCGGGGCAAAGCTAATCATTGCGGTCGGTTCCGATACCGCTGAAAAGCAGGAACTGGACACGAATATACTGCTCGAGGCCCGCTTGATTACTGACAGTAGAGCTCAGGCTACACTGCGGGGCGAGCTTTCTCATTTATTGAAAATCTCACCAGAGCATTTTACATCGGTATCTGAGTTGGGTGAGATTATTGCAGGTAAGACAAACCTTGATACAGGCTACGAAGGGATCACTGTCGTTGACTTAACCGGCATTGCAACACAGGACCTTGCTATCGCTCAGGGGGTATTAAATGCTGCCTTGGAGAACAGTAAGTAGGCCAACGGCGCAGCGTAAAATGGCACACAAGCTGTGTGCCGTTTTACAGTTATTCAAACCAATTGAGCTTTGACTGAAGTGACACCACGCTGCCAACAATGATTAATGTGGGCGGTTTCATTTCGCTCAGTTGTGGATGAGTCACAATGCTCGACAACGTTGCGGTCAGCACTTTCTGATCGCTGGTTGTGGCTTTCTGAACCAAGGCGATAGGCGTGTCAGCGCTTAACCCATGTTTTATGAGTTGTTCACAAATAATGGGAAGTCCGGTCAGGCCCATGTAGAACACAATGGTTTGGTTACCTTGTGCTAAACCCTGCCAGTTTAAATCAATGGTACCGTCTTTCAGGTGGCCGGTGGCGAATACCACAGACTGCGCGTGGTCTCTGTGGGTAAGCGGAATACCGGCATAAGCACCAGCACCTGCTGCAGCGGTGATGCCAGGGACTACCTGGAAACTAATTCCGGCAGCAAGTAAGGTTTCGATTTCCTCTCCACCCCGGCCAAAAATAAACGGGTCGCCGCCTTTTAAACGTACTACCCGGTTACCGGCTTTCGCCTGGTCGACCAAAATCTGATTAATGTCTTGCTGAGGCACGGTGTGGTGGCTCTTGGCTTTACCCACGTAAATCTTTTCTGCATCGCGGCGCACCAGTTCCAGGATTTGGGGCGAGACTAAGCGGTCATACACAACGACATCGGCTTTTTGCATTAATCGCAGTGCGCGGAATGTGAGTAAGTCCGGATCACCCGGGCCAGCGCCAACCAGATAAACCTGACCTTCTGTTTGCTTTTGTTCTGACGCATCTTCAAGTGCCGCTAAAAACTTCTGCTCGGCTTTGTCATCATTGCCTTGTGTAACTTCTTCAGCAATATCGCCTTCCAGCACAGACTCCCAGAAATAGCGACGCTCGGTGACTGTCGACAGTGACTGCTTAACTTTCTCACGGAATCGCTCTGAAAAAGAGCCCAGCTTGCTCAGGTTGGCAGGCAGAATGGACTCCAGTTTTTGACGTAAGTAACGCAGCAATACAGGAGCGTTGCCGCCGCTGCTCATCGCAATGACCAGCGGAGAACGGTCTATGATAGACGGGGTAATAAAGCCGCACAGCGGGGTGTTGTCTACCACGTTTACCAGCATGTTACGCTGAGTCGCCAACTTATGAATGTCAGCATTTAACGCTTCGTCACTGGTGGCAACAAATACCATGCGGCGACTATCCAGATCGCTTTCTTCAAAGGCACGCTCGACAAGCGTAACCTGATCTGATTCTGCTAAATGACGCACCGTCGTGCAGACTTCAGGGGCTACCACAGTAATATGCGCCGGGCTTTTTAGTAAAAGCTCCAGCTTGCGGGCGGCCACCTCACCAGCACCCACAATTAAAACTTGCAGTGCCTGGGCATCAATAAAAATCGGAAAATATCGCATAGCAGACTCATCTCACAGTAACTGCGTTTAGTTTGCCTGAAATTAATATTGTATAAATGAATTAAAAAATATTTTTCAGATTAAAAAGTTATTATGGCCAGGGGTCGACTTTTCGGGCCCCGAAACAAAAACCGGCAGGGTGGTTACACGCTGCCGGTTGAGTTTTTAGTTACGAGGCTTGGGGCCTTTCTTGCGTGCTGGTGGCTTATCTGACCATTCACGTAGTCCCATGCGCTGACCGGATACCCGGGTATCCTGTAGCGTTTGCTTCACCTCTTTAGGCATACCTTCCGGTAAATCAACAGTAGTAAAGTTGTCGTAAATTTCGATAGCACCAATGTACTTGCTGTCGATACCGGCTTCATTAGCAATAGCGCCAACGATATTGCCTGGTTTCACGCCATGGGTGTGACCCACTTCGATGCGATAACGCTGCATACCTTGTTCCGGACGGCGGCTGTCACGCGGTGACTTACGGCGACTGTCGCGTCCTTCACGGCCATCACGACGGTTGCGCCCATCACGTTCACCACCGCGGCGATCATCATCGCGACGCGGGCGTGGAGCATGCAGATCAGGGCGATCTGATTCTTTTAACAACAACGGCTCATCGCCTTGCGCTAATTTAATCAGGGCAGCCAGTAACACTTCAGGACTTGCTTCGTTTTCGTCAATCAGCATATCCACAATAGGCATCAGGCCTTCCAGACTGTCGTCTTTTGTGGCTTCCATCACGCTTTGTTTAAACTTGCTTAAACGGGTTTCGTTCAGTTCGCTGATCGATGGAATTGGCATCGACTCAATAGACTGACGCGTGGTTTTCTCGATCGCGTGAAGCATGCGCTTTTCACGATGAGAGATAAACAATATAGCGTCGCCGTTACGGCCGGCACGACCGGTACGACCGATACGGTGAACATAGCTCTCGGTATCGTAAGGGATATCAAAGTTAATAACGTGACTAACACGCTCTACGTCCAAACCACGCGCAACAACGTCGGTGGCAACCAGGATGTCAATTTTACCTTGCTTCAGGCGGTCAACGGTACGTTCACGCGCGGCCTGAGGAATATCACCATTCAACGGCTCTACATCGTAACCACGGGCAGCTAACTTTTCCGCCAGTTCTAACGTTGCGGTTTTAGTACGAACAAAGATGATCATACCGTCGAAAGGTTCAACTTCCATGATACGTGTCAGAGCTTCAAGCTTGTGGTGACCGGCCACCTGACAGTAACGCTGGCGAATGGTGCTTGCGGTGCTGACCTTGGATTCAATTTTTACGTGCTTAGGATCATTCAGGTAACGCTGCGTGATCTTTTTGATTGGTCCTGGCATTGTTGCAGAGAACAAAGCTGTCTGACGTTCTTCTGGCGCGTGGCTCAAGATCAATTCAACATCGTCAATGAAGCCCATACGCAGCATTTCATCGGCTTCGTCCAGTACCAGAAACTTCAGTTTATCCAGCTTTAATGTGCCACGTTTAATGTGATCAATTACTCGACCTGGTGTACCCACTACAACCTGCACGCCGCGTTTAAGCTGACGAATTTGATTGTCATAAGACTGGCCACCGTAAATTGGCAATACACGGATTTTTTGTGAAAAGCTTGCGTAGGCTTGGAACGCTTCAGCAACCTGGATAGCCAGTTCGCGCGTTGGGGCAAGCACAAGTAGTTGCGGGTAATTGCCTTCTACGTCAAGATTTGCCAGCATAGGCAAAGCGAAAGCAGCGGTTTTCCCGGTACCGGTTTGTGCCTGACCAAGCAGGTCATGGCCTTCCAATAACAGGGGAATACTTTCGGCTTGAATTGGCGACGGTTTCTCGTAGCCAACTTTCTCAAGGGCCTGTAAGATAGGTTGCGGAAGTTTGAGATCGGTAAAGGTCAGTTCGACGTTTGTGGTCATTAAATTAAAGATCCTGAATAACTCGGACGGGCATAGCAGAAAAGCCAGCGATATATATAAAGCGCTATTATAGGCCAATAGTAGTGCGGATACCATTATTGTATAGGAAACCGTCTGGTAAATTATAGGGACAGCACTAGGAATCATGAGCAAGGTAAGCACTATGAAGAACAGGTCGTTACATCGCCGGGTACTTATTTCGGCATTAGTTATGGGGCTGAGTGCCACGTCTTTAGGAGGCTGTGGGCAGAAAACCAGTGAAGAACATCTACTCGCCGCCCGCCAATTTATAGAAGCCCAGGACACAGAATCGGCGATCCTGGAATTTAAAAACGCGATCCAAAAAAATCCTCAGGATCCGAATCCCCGATTCGAACTCGGACAACTTTATGCCAATCAGGGCAATTACGCGGCAGCCGAGAAAGAGTTAAACCGTGCATTAGAATTAGGCTATGACGTCGCAGAAGTCATTCCTCTGCTGACCCTGGCCTATCAGGAAACCAATGCGGAAGTCGCCCTTTCAGAGATCGATCACAGCGTGGATGGCCTGACCGCAGTTAAGCGCGCAGAAGTCAGTTTTTACAAACTGGAAGCGTTAATTAAGCTCGAGAAAAAAGCGGAAGCGCGCCAGTTGATCGACGAGATCCGTCAGTTGGACACCAACAGCGTGTTCAAAGGGTTGGCATTAGCGTATGAAAGCATGCTGGATGAACAGTACGAGAAAACGCTCACTCAGGTAGAGGCACTTCG
>NZ_CFIDRX010000227.1:0-5729 GCF_984433645.1 Marisediminitalea sp. | reverse complement strand
TTGCGTCAAACGCCGGAGGCGGTGTCATAGTGTTGTCTACCATGAACAGCAAGTTATTTTCTTCACACCACTGCCCAATCGCACGGGCATCAGATACCTGTGTCACCGGGTTAGCAATCGTTTCAGAAAACACTGCCCGCGTATTCGGTTGTTTCGCTGCAATCACATCCTGTATAGAGGTCACGTCTACAAAGGTAAGTTCCACTCCGAAATCCTGCAACGTGTCCATAAAGCTACGAGTGTTGCCAAACAAGTACTGGCTCACAATAATGTGGTCACCCGCTTTGAACAGCGACAAAAACGTGCTGGTGATTGCAGCCATACCCGTTGCGAAGCAAACGCTGGTCAGTCCGCCTTCCAAATCCGCAACCATATTTTGCAGTGCAACGACAGAGCCAGACGAAGAACGCGAATATACGTGCCCTACTTTTTTACCCTGAAACACATCCACTAAATCTTGTGATTGTTTAAATTCAAAAAGAACTGAATTTGTAGTACTGCTATGCACTGCACCGTCTGTAGGCTGATTCAAAAGGCGATCAGCATGAATCTGACGGGTGGTTACTCCCAGTTTTGTCACGCGTTGGGCTCCGTTACTGTTTGCTGTGGATACTTGGCATCAATGGTGCGATAAAACGAGTAAATTGCGTCCATTGATGATGCTAAGTCGTCGGATACGGTAAGAACCGGACCAAACACCAACGCTCTGCGTCGATAGTCCAATCCTACACATTGAATGGGGATTCTAGCGGTTTGCGCAATGTAAAGAAAGCCGCTTTTCCAGGGGAATACCGCTTTTCTTGTTCCTTCAGGTGCCAGCGCCAACACAAGCTCATCGGCATTATTAATCTGTTTCGCTATGCTTTGCACCACACCATGCGCTTGGCTGCGCTCTACAGGTATGCCGCCTATCTTGCGCATAAAATAGCCCAGCGGCGGCGTAAAAATGGTGTGTTTCCCAAAAAATGACAGCCGTATACCCAGTGCAAACATCACTGCCACACCAATGATGAAGTCCCAGTTAGACGTATGAGGCGCCACAGCTATAACCATTTTAGGCTGGTTTGCCATTTGCCCATCAATTTTCCATCCGCGTTTGTCCAGCCACCAGCGACATAAACGACCGAACCATCCCGGTTTTCTGGAGGGCACTTTGTCAGGCAATGAATAACACGCAAAAGACTGCTTATCGTGCATAGTTAACCTTTATAATTATGATTATTCAGCCCCAATCCTAGCATAATTGTTAAAGTTCGGCGCATTCTCGCTACAGATACCAGGGCGATTTCGTTACACTTGAAGCCTGAATTTACCTTATGGCAACGTTTGCCGGGTTGTAGCATGTGTATTATTTTTGCTGCGGTACAACAGCATCCTGATTATCCGCTTATTATTGCGGCAAATCGTGACGAGTTTTACGCTCGTCCGACTGCCCCTTCCTCATTCTGGCATACCCACCCGGATATGCTGGCAGGTAAGGATTTATCTGCTGGAGGCACCTGGATGGGCGTTACGCGTAACGGCCATATCGCAGCACTTACCAATATTCGCAACCCGGGTGCTCACAGTGACAGCAAGAAAACACGGGGTGAACTGGTCGTTGACTATCTGACTGACCAACCGTTAACCGGCCGGCACCTGGAAACCCTGAAGTCTTCTGCAGACCAATACAACGGATTCAATTTTTTATTTGGTCATTACCGGCACCTTGCTGTGTTCAACAGCGAAACCAAACAACACGCCTTTTTAGGACCGGGTGTGCACGGATTATCGAATGCGTCACTGAATACGCCCTGGCCAAAAGCGCTGAGGGGAACCGAAGCCCTGCAACAATATATACAGGACACACGCATACTGGATGTTGATCGATTGTTTACATTGCTGCGCGATCCAACTCAGGCACAGGACAATCAGTTACCTGACACCGGCGTCTCATTTGAATGGGAAAAAGCCTTGTCTTCCATCTTCATCCGTACCCCTGAATACGGTACGCGCAGCTCGACGGTGTTACTCGTGGATCAGGCACAAAACGTAAATTGGTATGAATGTCACTATTCCGCCGAGGGAATACCAGACCAAATGCAACACTTTAGTTGGAAATCAGCCTAATTTTAGGATGATTTTCTATTCGTATTTGATCTCGATAGTGGCATAATGCGCAACCTGTGCTAACACGCCCGTTTAGCATACAATGCCTATAACGCATCGGCGCAATTGCGCTGCAATTTTTATTGTTATCAGCAGGCCCGTTTTCAGCCCGTGATAACCTTGACTAATGAAATCGTGAGGACATATCGTGTTTGAAGTGCTACCCCAACTTGCCCCGGATCCTATCCTTGGTTTATCTGCTGCGTATAAGCAGGACAGCAACCCTAGTAAGATTGATTTAGGTGTAGGTGTTTATAAGGACGAACAAGGCAATACCCCTATTCTGTCAGCGGTAGCAAAAGCGCAGCAAGTTCTGCTGGAGCGTGAAACTTCTAAAACCTACATTACTCCACAAGGTGTTCAGGGTTTTATCGACGGTATGCTGCAGCTAATTCTAGGTGCACAGAGCCCTGTTCTGCTGGCTGACCGTGTTGCCGCTGTACAAGCACCCGGTGGCTGTGGCTCTCTGCGTATTCTTTCTGAATTACTGACGCGTGTGAATGCAGACACCAAAGTATGGGTAAGCGACCCGACGTGGGCTAATCACATTCCATTGATTGGTAATGCGGGCCTGACTATTGAAACTTATCCCTACTTCGACAAAGCATCCGCGTCTATTCGTTTTGATGCCATGATGGAATGCTTGCGCCAGGTTAAGAAAGGCGATGTAGTATTGCTTCACGGCTGCTGCCATAACCCAACGGGTGCAGATTTGACCAAAGCTCAATGGCAGGAAGTAATGAATGTCGCTAAAGAGCGTGAATTCCTACCGTTCGTGGATATTGCTTATCAAGGCTTTGGCGATAGCCTGGAAGACGACGCTTATGGCGTGCGTTTGCTGTGTGAAAACTTACCTGAAGTGATCATCGCAGCGTCCTGCAGCAAGAATTTCGGTTTATACCGCGAACGTGTTGGTCTGGCTGCAATTGTGTGTGCTGACAACAATACCCGTAAAATTGCCCAAGGCCAAATCCAGAGCGTTGCACGTGGTATTTACTCCATGCCGCCAAGCTACGGCGGCGCATTGGTCGACATTATCCTGTCTGACGACGCGCTGAAACAAGAGTGGGTAAATGAAGTTGATGAAATGCGTGTGCGTATGCGTACATTGCGTGAACTGTTAGTCAACAAGTTAGCTGAGTACGGCGCCCAGAAAGACTTCAGTTTTGTTAACGACCAAAAAGGGATGTTCTCATTCCTGTGTATCACCCCTGAGCAAGTACAAAAGATGCGTAACGAGCACAGTGTTTATTTTGTAGACTCAAGCCGTGTTAACGTTGCAGGTATCAGCCTGGCTAACGTAGACACTTTGGCAAAAGCGATGGTAAAAGTCATAAACGCTTAATATCGCTCAAACAAGCGTGCTGAACTCAGTGCGCTTGTTACTTTTACCCCGAACAAGTCATACTCAACGCTAAACGGATTTTAGCTGTCATTATTTGATTCAAAGGTACATGGATGAAAATTACCTGCTTTCCAAGATGTCTTTTTTTAGCTGCATTATTTCTGCTTTCGGCCTGCAGCACGCTTGGCAATATCGAATTACCTACTACACCCGTTATTTCACTTAACGGTTCCACTGTGATTTTCAATGGCCCAACCTCGGCAAAAAACGCACGGGCGTTTGTGGAGTTTATAAAAGAAAACGACTTTATTACCCGATTACAGATAACCAGTAACGGTGGAGATGTATTCGGTGGCATGGACATTGGGAATATCGTTCACCAGCACAAGTTGGATGTTGAAGTACATGATTATTGCTTTTCTTCTTGCGCCAATTACATCGCGACAGCCGCTAATACTGTCATTGTAAAAAAAAATGGGCTGATTGGTTGGCATGGCAGCGCTCTCCAGCCTGTTTTCAGCTCGCTCGAAGTGCCCGTCTACGCAAAATTTATTTTGACGCTATCTGGTAAAGATTGGCAACGAGAGCATCAACAGTATCTGAACAAATGGTATCAGCGGGAGGTTGAGTTCTTTCGTAACATTGGCGTGGATCACATGATCACAGCCATTGGCCTAATGCCTGGATTTATAGAACGCCGCGATGCAGAGTTATTCAGTTACGACGTACAAACACTGAAATCACTAGGCCTTCGAATTGAATTCGAGGATCGTCAATTAGAGGCACAGGCTGGCGGTGAGCGGTTCGTTCAAATCTTCCATATTGAACAAGACACATTAGCAACCCTTCGCAGCAACTTTAACAATGCCTTACGGGAAGCCAACGCGTTTGCGGATTAAATTTTATCTGTAAGGCAACTATACAAAAATTGCTTAAAAATAGGACCAATCAAATCCAGTGAGTCATTCAGGCGATGATCACCGGGCACCAAATGTAAGCTGGCACTCTGCGCTTTTGCAAAACGCAGTACATTTTCCACAGGAATAATTTCATCCTGCCAACCATGAACGCAGGATACCGCACAGTTTACCGGGTAATCCTGTTGGTAATAATTTGGCATGTAAACCGCAGGCGCCAATAGGAAAACGCCTTTCACATCGTACTCCATTGCTGCTACCAGCGAAACATAGCCACCCATACTGGATCCGACCAGAATAATTTCTGGTTCGTCAGCCGGTAACGTCTCTTTTAACAATGCGACGCGTTCTTCCGGATCTTGCGTGGCCGAATAATCAATACTTTCGACCTGGCATCCCATTTCCTCGGCAATGTCAGCTAAAAATCGAATTTTGGTGCCCCACGGGCCACTTTCTTTGCCGTGCGAAAAATAGACTTTCACGAATGTTCCTCCTAATGGAACACCGATTATCGCCAATCAAATTTAAATAACAATGACATTTATCTTACGATAACCCTAAATAGGCGAATTAATAAAATAACGCAATATTTAACAGAGGGTTATGCAGCTACACTTGTCGTAGTTAAATAGGCTCGCTGAACCATTGCCTGTAATTTCTTACTGGCTTTAACGTACTTCGCGTCGCGCTGATAAAACACCTGCTCAATGATTTTACCTTGCGAATTTATCAGGAAGCTTGCCAACCTGGCTTTGCGATGAGGCAAATAAAAATGATGGAGTATCACGTTTTGTGTTGCCGGCAGGTTGGTGATCAACTGATAAAAACAAAAAGGCAGTTTGTAATGAGCGGCTCGAGGATCATTGCCGCTCCAATTCATTACTTGCTGGAACGTGTCTTGTGACTCAGCCGTTTTAATACCGTGACGCAGTATAAGTTCATCAATAGTTTTTAATCCGGTATTCATATCACACCTCTTACTTGTCTGGATATACAGTACTGTATATCTAGACAGCAATCAAGCATAAATGTGCAACAAATGACCAATTAGATTCAAAATAAACCGAATACTTTTAAATGGCATAAAAAAACACCGTGCTAACGAACCAGGTCAACACGGTGTTTTTAGCCCAATGGCTTACTTTGCGATAATCTCGTCGTTACCTGTTGAAGAGCCTACCTGCGCACGTGTAGGCTTTCTGAACAATTGACGGAAGTCATCTAGAATAACGTACAGCGCAGGTACCAGCAGCAAGGTGATAACCGTCGCACACAAAATACCGAACGCCAATGAAATTGCCATAGGTATCACTACCTGA
>NZ_CFIDRX010000226.1:0-5760 GCF_984433645.1 Marisediminitalea sp. | reverse complement strand
CCATTATAGTGTTTCAGGTCAGGGGCCCATACGTCGATTCCGTCGTGACCCGGTACATAGTTGCTCCACCAGGACAAGCCATTTGGGAAGATGGCCGCTGCATCGTTCCAGGTAACACCGTTTGCTGACCACTTACCGGCAATACCGGGGCCAGTCTGGAAAATCCACCAGGTGCCATTCTCATAGCCCAGTGTTGGATCGTGCGTAACCAGACTACCGGTCAGAGGCCAGTGACTTACAGCGCCATTGGTACTGGAGGGATCCCAAGGAGCGCCTTCTACATTAGCAAGCTTAGACAGCTGCCAGTGCTGCGCGTCGCCACCCCAGTAATCCCACTGTGCAATGTTTGCACCATCTGACGTGTCAAAACCGTATAGGTCGAGGGCTTTACCCGAGTGTTTGTTGATAAAACTGACGCTGCCGTCGCCCAGTTCATTAATTTGCCAGCGTTGGCTGGCAAGTCCATTGTCTTCATACTGCACCACATTTGCGCCATTGGCAGTAGACCAGTCGAATACCTCCAATGCTTTACCTGAATTCAGATTGATGACGCTGTAGTAACCGTCTGACTGCAGGGTAATCATCCACTTTTGTGTGTTGTGATTGTTGGCTGGCCATTGATTTACGTTGGCACCATCGGCAGTGTTTGCGCCGCCGACTTCTATTAACTTGCCACTGTGTACTGATTGAATAGTGTAAACGCCGTTATCAATTGCACGGGCCAGGTCACCGTACAAGCCGAGGCAAACAACGCAAGCTGCGCGCCATATCAAGTGCATCTTCATCTCTTAATATCCTATTGTATTATATTATTATATTTATGTTATCCAGATGTTAATTGTTGAGTCAATAGCGGAACTGAAAAATTAACAATAGGTATAAGGCGAAGGCGATAAGCGGTAGATAAAACAAACTGCCCATGGATTTCCATGGGCAATGGCAAAGAATGGTGGGTCAGTATTAAAGAAAGGGGCTTAGTTCTATTCGTTCAGGTATGTGCTTGAAGAAAGTGTCCGAAACCTGTTTGTTCGCCTATTTCAGGTACAATGTGCTCATTATCAACGGCAATTTTACCGTTCACCAGCACGTATTTAATCAGACCGGGGTTGCGGTTTACCAAGCGTTGCAGGTCAAAGTTTTGCATTTCTGCCCAATGAACCTGCTCGAGATCTTGCGACAGCTGCGCGGGATCGAGAATGGCAATGTCAGCACGGTTGCCCTTTTTAATGTAACCGGCGTCAATACCAAACCAATCGGCCTGGTCGCCTGTTACCCGCCAAACAGCTTGTTCCAGTGTCATGACGTTTTCACTAGTGTCGTTGGCCTGTTTTACCAATTGCAACATGCGCAGGGGCAGGTTGTAAAACGCCATATTGCGAATATGCGCACCGGCATCACTGAAAGAAATCAGCGCTCGTTTGTCTCGCACTAATTTTTTCAGCACTTCAGGCCGATGGTTACCGATGACGGTATACCAGCGCAGTTTCTTGCCATAGGTCACTACCAAATCCAAAAACAAATCCACCACATGCACGTTTCGCGCGTTGGCGATTTCTTCGAAATTTTTACCAATCAGGCTGGGATCAGGACAATCGACAATTTGGGCATCGCCAAAGTCGCGTTGCCATACTCTGGGGCTCAGTTTCTCGCCGTAAAACTGTCGAAATTGCCGACGATACCCTTCGTCCTGTAACAAGGCGTTACGTTCCACTTCGTCCCGTAAGTCCAGCGCTAGTTCACCGGCTTTAAATTCTTCAAACAAAACAACATCAATGCCATCGGCATATACTTTGAAAGGCGTAGGGATTAATTGCCAGCGAAAATCCCCCTTCAGCAAGTTAGTGACAACGGACACCACTTTGGTAAGAAAGCGCAAATAGACGCTACCTTTCAAATCCATTTGGCTGATTAAGGTTGTTTTCAGTGGGGCGCGTAACCAACCTAAACACTCCCGCATATATTGGGTTACCTGTAGCGGGGTGGCCGCATCGGGTGCTCCCTGATGCACGCGTCGATACTGACGAACCAGGCGATTCAGTCGTGCGACTTCCCGCCAGGACGCATAAGTGCCTGGCAAGCTTTTCGACCATTCCCGATCGCCGTCGACTTTGTCCCACTTTAATCGCATGGTCGAGAGCCCTACAAAGCCGGCGTCAAACGCTTCTTTGAGCAGTGCTTCCATCTGCGCTAACTCTTGCTCGGTCGGCGAAATTGTCGGGTTGGTTGCCCGGGATAATCCCATGACACCTGTGCGCAAGTCACTGTGACCCAACATACTTATTAAGTTCGGGCCCAACGGTAATTGTGAAACGTGTTCTACCCATTGGGCAGGTGTACGCCAGGACATGGTCTTTTGCAGTATGGGCAGAACTTTCTCTCTCGGCACGGTTTCTACGCGGGTAAATATGTCTGAGGCATCTTCCGGCTCACAGCACACCATACTCAACGAACAACTCCCTACCATGACAGTGGTTACACCGTGGCGCAGCGATTCAGTTAGGCCGGGTGATACCAGCAACTCAGCGTCGTAATGGGTGTGGGTGTCGATAAACCCGGGCATTATCCATAAACCCTTGGCATCGATGACCCGTTTTGCCAGTGAGGTATCGATTGGAAAATCGTCGATACGCACTATGTTCCCGCCTTCTATCGCCAGGTGCTTTATACCTGAGGGGGCAGGACTTCCATCAAAGTAGCGCCCATTGTTAATGACGATATCGTACATACAGTGCACCTCGAGTCTTGTTTAGCTGTTCTCATGGTAGAGCTCAATCAATTATCTTGCTTGTCATTTCACGACAATGTTGTATAAATGTTAAAAAGCTAAAGGACTTTGATTTGCCAAAAGCATTACAAATTCGCACCAGTGCATTGCATCAATATGACGCCTTAATGCTTGAAAAAGGCATGGATCCGAGGCCCTTTTTAACGCACTTGGGCCTTACACCGGAAAGCCTGAGCAGCGAACGTCAAACCATGTTGTTGCAGGATTTTGTGGCACTGCTCAATGCCAGCGCTGTCGCGGCAGCTTGCCCGCATTTCGGGTTATTGCTGGGCGCGCGACAGTCATTTGAAATGCTCGGGCCTCTGGGGATTTTGCTGGAAAATTGCCAGACCACACGCGAGGCGGCAACAGCACTTAGCGCGTTGATGACGTTTCACAATCAGTCAGAATACTGGGATTGTCAGGCTTTTGAAGCCGCTACAGTGATTCAGCGGTTTGATTTGTATGTGCCTGAGAATGAAGTCAGGCAATATCGAGAGCTGGCTATCAGCGCGTGTTTTCATTTGTGTAAGCGCTTATTTGGTAAATCATTTAAACCGGTGCGGGTAACTTTTACCCATGAACCGACTGGCAACAAGTCTGCTTACACGCAGTGTTTCGGAGTTCCCGTGTTATTTAATCAGGAACAAGATGCTGTTGTCCTGGAAGCTGGGGCTATGGATGTTCAGCTGCAGGCTGGCAATAACACGCTGAAAGAAGCCAAAAAGCGCTATCTTGCGTCTTTGCAGCGGGAATTTGCCTGGGATATTGAGCAGCAGGTGGCGATTCTGATACAGCAAACATTGTTGGTACAAGAAGCCGGAATGACTCAGATTGCAGCGTTGTTGCGCATGCAACCAAGAACACTTCAGCGCAGACTGGCAAAAGCCGGGACTCAGTTTCGAACTGTACTCAACAACACGCGTCATAATATGGCCTGCCACTACTTAACAGTGAGCAGTATGCCGGTCACACAAGTAGCGCGATTACTCGGCTATCAGGAACTAGCTAACTTTTCGCGCGCATTCAAAGCCCGGAGCGGTGTGTATCCGACTCAATATCGGCAAAAGCAGACTGAACGTCACTAAAAGTAAACTGAAACCCCGCATCCTGCAGCTTTTGCGGAACCACACGCTGGCCATTTAATAATAAATCAGCGGCTTCGCCCATTAACAGTTTTAACGCCAGTGCAGGCATGGGAAAAATAGCTGGTCTGCCTAAAGAGGCGGCATACGCTTTTACAAATTCGGTATTGGTAACCGGGGTTGGGGCGGTCAGGTTATACGCACCTTCGCAATTTTTGTGCTCAAGCAGAAACAGTATTGCTGCGACCATGTCATTGATATGAATCCACGACATATACTGATTGCCGTCGCCGATTCGCCCACCTAATCCTAAAGAAAAGGGCAACCGCATTTTGCTTAATGCACCACCGTCGCCAGACAAAACAACACCAGTTCGTAGCAGACAAACACGGGTTTTTTGGGAAGCCTGCAGAGCGATGCGTTCCCACTTTTCGCAAACGGTGTGGGTAAACTCGTGGTGCACTTCTGTAAATGCTTCAGTGACAAGCTTGTCGCCTTGTCTTCCGTAATAGCCAATGGCTGATCCGGAAATGAAGGTGGCAGGTGGCTGTGCTGCAGCGTTTATTTTGTCAGTGAGCTGTTGCGTTATCTGCCAGCGGCTCTCACAAATTCGCGTTTTCTGTGTCTCGCTCCAGCGTTTGTCGGCGATAGGTTCTCCGGCAAGGTTGATAACCGCATCAACGTTATCAAAATCGAAAGTGTCATCCAGCGAAGTCACCAGGGCCACGTTGTCAGGCAAGCTGACCTTAGCTTTTATCGCATCACGCGTCAGTACCGTTATTTTGGTTGATGCGTCGCGAAGTAGGGCGGGGATCAGGTGGCGGCCAATTAATCCTGTTCCACCGGTAATAAAAATATGCATGAATGCTCCCTGTTGAATGCTGCGTACGAGGACTACCTAAAGTGTAGTAAATCTGGTAGCGTGGGCCTTTGTTTCACGGACCAGAATAAAACCTATGCCTATTCAATCGCCTACCGCCAAAGCCTTGCTTATTTTTGCCAGCTTAATTGTTATTTTTGCGGGCATTAAAGCGGCGAGTACCATAATGGTGCCGTTTTTTCTTTCAGGCTTTATTGCTATTGCGTGTGGTCCGCTAATTCACTGGATGTCCCGTTACCGGGTGCCACGCTGGTTATCGATTACTTTAGTAATACTGTTAATTGTTATTTTTGGTTTCATGCTTGCCGGGTTAGTTGGGCAGTCGATGAGCGAATTTAAAGAAAACATGCCTCAGTACCGAGAGAAATTGTCGGGCGAATTTGCCTGGGTGGTCACACAGCTGCAAAAGTTTAATATCCACGTCGATAAAGACTTAATTGTGTCGTATCTGGACCCAGGTATGGCGATGTCCATGGCAACCAACTTTTTAAGTGGTATGGGCGGGGTGCTATCGAACCTGTTTCTGATTTTGTTAACCGTTATTTTTATGTTGTTTGAAGCGGAAGGTATGCCGCGTCGATTGCATATTGCACTCGCGGATCCGGACATGAAAATGCATCACATCGACCGCTTTATTCAGTCGGTAAACAGCTATCTTGCTATCAAAACGGTAGTCAGTATTTTTACCGGCTTGTTGGCCGGTACCTGGCTTTACTTTCTGGGCGTCGACCATTACTTGTTGTGGGCGGTGCTGGCGTTTCTGTTTAACTACATTCCCAATATCGGTTCCATTATTGCCGCTGTACCAGCCGTACTAATGTCCCTGGTGCAATTTGGCGCTGGCGAAGCCGGTTTGGTCGCGTTGGGTTATGTCACTATAAACACGGTAATGGGGAATGTGATCGAGCCGCGCTTTATGGGACGTGGTTTAGGCTTATCGACGCTGGTGGTTTTCCTGTCCTTGATCTTTTGGGGCTGGTTGCTTGGCAGTGTAGGTATGTTGTTGTCGGTTCCTCTTACCATGATTGTAA
>NZ_CFIDRX010000225.1:0-5763 GCF_984433645.1 Marisediminitalea sp. | reverse complement strand
CATCTCAATCGCTAATCCTTCGTTTCGTTATCAAGCAGTTCATCACTGCCCATTTGCGTTGTGGTAAATGTCTTCGTTAACAGCTGATCATTCGGAATACTCAAACGCTTCCCTTCGCTGTTTTCAACTAATGTATTGACCGTGGTGACTGCAACGATATATCCCTGAAATCCTTCAAACTCAATTTCATCACCTGGCTGCAACTGTTCTCGCGCGTATATCCCGGACACGATGCTATTAGCGATATCTTTTGTTCCGAGTCCCAATGCCAGCGCCAAAGCGATACCCAGGCTCGCAATCAACACCGTAAAGATCACATTTAGCAGAGCCGTTTCCAGTTCCAACTGACCAATTACCAATGAGAAGGTAATAAACATCACTAGTAACTGCAGCACACGGCCAACAGAAGCACTGTACTCTACGCCCAAATTCGTTAAAGAAGTCTCCACATGGGCTTTGCCCGTTTTGGCAATAAACAGACCAATAACAGTGATAAATAAAGCACCCACCAGCTTGGGTAGATACAGGACAATCTCATCAAGAATGGCTGAAAAACGCTCCAGACCCAGCGTATCAGCACCGGCCACGAGTATGACCAGTACCAAAAAAATATGTACTAACTGACCCACCAGGTCAGATGGCATCGTTTTGACACCAATTGACTTCAAAGCGCTGGTGACCGCAATCTTTCGACATAAACTGTCAAAGCCCAGACGACTAATTAACCGGGCCAGCCAGCGCGTGACGACTTTTGATAAGAAATACCCACACACGACAACCAGCAAGGTGCCAAGAAAGTTGGGTAAAAAGCCTGCTATCTCTGTCCAAAACCGGGTAAGGGCCTGACTAAAAGACTCTGACCATGCGTCTATATTCATTCTGTATCTCCCGCTTGTGCGCTATTTTTAATTGGTGTTTTTCTCAATGGTCTATTGTGTTTATTAAGTTGTCTCCGGGCTGAGTACATGGACGCCCCGAATCCCAGAAACACAACCCAAATCCAGCCCACAAAAAGCCCTGCTACATCTTTTACAGCGGTCACTTTGTGCGACTTCGCCAATACCTTCTTCAAGGCAATCTGCTGGTTTATCTCCGGTTGCGAAGCCTGAAACATCGCTTTTAACTTATCTTCATCCGTTGTCATGCTCGTTACTCTGATCAAGTTCTGTAGTGTGATATTGGGCAATAACCACACTTTCCAGATTATTAGCCACGCAATTACCGACCTATGTTTGCTTAGACGTTACTGATTTCTCATTAGTCACAAAAAAATGTGACTTTTTGTATGACAGTCGCGTCTATCAAGCTAACTATATGAATATAGGATACAAATATAAATGTCGGAGCCTCTTTCTAATTTAATTGGTGAAGTAATCAACTATGCCGACTCAGAACAAAAAAGCGCCAATGTGTCAGTGTTACTGGCGCAGTCTGATGAAACAGAAACGGCGCTTTTGCTTGAGTCTCTGCCAATTGATGACCGATTAGCATTGTGGCAGAGCTTGCCGGTTGCGAAAAAACTGGATGTCCTGATCGAAATGCGGAGCGATCCCAGGGAAGTGCTGATCAATGCAACCAGTGACGATGAGTGGAACGATATCTTCACCGACATCGATGCTGAAGACTTGCTCGAACTCGCCGACTCATTTTCCGGTGAGTTGATGGAGCGCGCATACGCTGCGATGGACAAAGTACAACGCATGCACTTTGCTCAAGCAAATGCTTACGAAGAAGATCAAATTGGACATTGGGTAACCCATGATTTCCTGGTTTTACCCTTAAATGCCAAAGTGCGTGATGCAAAACGGTTGTTGCGACGTGAAAACCCACGTCATACTGACCTGATCTTTTTAGTCAATCGCTCAGGTCAGTATTCCGAAGCCGTTGAAGTTGGACAAGTGCATGCTCAGCCTGAACACATTCCTTTAGTTGATCTATCACTGGATGAGCTCCCGGCAATCAGTGCCAACCAAACCTGCATTGAGGCTGCGATTGCAGTACAAACGTCGGAATATGGCGCATTACCGGTCATTGACCAACAGTCAAAATTAGTTGGCCGGGTCGATGTAACCACGGCGGCAGAGTTAACCCGTGAACACTATGAGCGCCAGTTAATGGCAACGGCGGGGATGGATGAAGATGAAGACTTATTCTCTCCTGTCCGCAAAAGTGCGCGGGGCCGTGCTATCTGGCTGGGTATAAACCTGTTAACGGCTTTCCTCGCCAGTGCATTCATTGGCCTCTTCGAAGCCACCTTGCAACAAGTTGTTGCTTTGGCTGTACTCATGCCGGTAGTTGCGAGTATGGGTGGAATAGCAGGGAGTCAGACTCTGACCCTTGTAATACGCGGACTGGCACTCAAACAGGTGTCGGGGGCAAACATGCAGGCGCTATTGATAAAAGAATTGAAAGTCGGCGGGTTAAATGGTGTCATCTGGGCAATAATTATAGGCCTGGTGGCTATGTTGTGGTTTCAACAGCCATGGCTTGGTGCCGTTATCGGTATCGCAATTTTAGTCAACATCGTGGCCGCTGCTTTGTCGGGTGTGTTGGTACCCGTGGTGTTGGAAAAATTCAATATTGATCCTGCATTATCGGGCTCGGTAATTTTGACGACCGTCACTGACATTGTTGGCTTTGTTGCCTTTCTGGGCCTGGGTACGGCCTTACTGCTGTAACAACCTTTTTGTTTTAGAGATTATTTATATCTATGGATTTTTCACAAATTAACCACGAAGTGATCATTTGGTGCGGCATAGCATTTTGTATATCACAATCAGCCATGTTTTCTGGGTTAAACCTGGCGTTTTTTTCGCTCAGTCGTCTCCAACTGGAGGTTGAAGTAACACACGGGCACCGGGCTGCGAAGAAAATCCTGAAATTACGAGAAGACTCTAATTTCCTGTTAGCTACCATTCTATGGGGAAATGTGGGTATCAATGTACTACTCACATTGCTATCTGATTCCGTTTTAATCGGTATGAGTGCTTTTATGTTCTCAACCGGTTTCATCACCATATTTGGTGAAATATTGCCCCAGGCTTACTTCTCCCGAAACGCCATGAAAATGGCTTCAATATTGTCACCTGTCATGCGTTTCTATCAGTTCTTACTTTACCCGGTTGCTAAACCATCAGCCCTGATCCTTGACGGCTGGTTAGGAAAAGAAGGTGTAGAATACATGCGGGACAATGATCTTCGCAGGGTTATTAAGCAACACGTTGATGCGGAAGAGGCCGAAGTCGACCACGTTGAAGGTATTGGCGCATTGAACTTTCTGGCTATTGATGACATTAAGGTGTCGCAAGAAGGTGAACTCATTGAGCCTCGTTCGATCATTCAATTGCCCACCAAACTGGACTTTCCGATGTTACCGGATTTTGTGCGAGATAGTTCAGACGAACTTCTACAGAAAATTAATGCCAGTGGTCACAATTGGGTGGTGTTAGCCGACATGAAAAATCAACCCCACCTGATACTCGATGCCGATGGTGCCTTGAGAGCAGCTTTATTTGACACCGGCGAGCCTTTTGATATTTACGATTATTGTCATCGCCCGCTAATTATCCGCGACGAAAACCTGACACTGGGCGATGTTATATGGCATTTGAAAGCCCAGGAGTCACTGGACGTTCACCACGACGGCACCATTGATGTCGACGTTGTGCTGGTTTGGGGAGCACAGCCCCGTATTATTACAGGCGCTGATATTTTAGGCCGTTTGCTGAAAGGAATCAGTGCAAAGATGCCGGATATGCCGGTTCTAAAACCCACCGCAGTAAATGAAAATTCGAATGACAGCGCTGTGGCTACGACTACCCAAAACAGTGCTGTAGACATTGCTGCAAAAGCGACCTCAGAACGACAACCGGAATAGCAGTTCTAACTGACTCAACAAAACAAGATGAACGTCCCCTGTTTTACCAGGGGACGAATACGATCCGTATCGCTGGTATCAGGGGTATCAGCGCCCAATTTTGCTCACACTGCTCATTTTTCAATTTAGAAATACTAACTGCTCGAAGGCGCTGGCATCAGCGACTTTTCGAATTGCTTTGTGTAACGCTGCAGTTTGTTGTGGTCGATAAACTTTGAGACCTTCTCAATGTAATGCGTTCCCTCTTCTGAATATTGGCCCAGTGAGGTGGCCAGTGCCTTTCCTGTTATTGAACTGCCTGATTCACGTAATTTCGCCCTTAAATCCCGAAACTCGTCATAGGCGTAGTGGGTGTTCAGGTTTCGAATGTAGGCCCGCACCGCGTGATTAACGGTGTCAAATTTAGCGACCTCGTGGACACGACCATCCTGACGCTCTCCGGGCACAATCCCGCAGCCCTTCACAAAGCACCAATGACCAAATAAATTGTTGCCCTGACGCGAAAAGCGCGAAGATCCCCAACCTGACTCAATAGCGGCCTGGGTTAACGCCAGCGATGGCGGAATGTAGTCTATTCGCAATAACAGCGAATCCAATAATGCATCGTCAACGGTGACTGGAGAATCTTCTTCATCGACCACTTTGTAATACTGCGCCAGATCGGCAATCCAATGCTGATCCGTGTCAGACAGCGACTCCGCTTCTTTTAGCGAAATCAGCGCTTCCCTGACTTGCAGCACATGCGCGTTTTCTTCCTGGATAATGGGGTACAGGGTATCGAAAAAGGCTTCCTTCTTCTCTTTAACGTCAGTGTAAGTGGTAAAATCCGGCAGGGCATTTACTGACTCCTCAGCGGTAGCTTCAATGTCAGGCAATCCACCATACTCATTGGAAAGCCAGAAGTGAACACCCAGAATAAGAAGTATTGCCAGCACTGCAGCCATTATTGCAGACGAACTAAGTTTGCCTTTCATTGCATGTCCTGTAGTTAATGGATGACGTTGTGGTTGTGTAAATTGGCGTCATCAAAAACGATTTCGTGTCTTTCGATATAGCCCAGAAATCATCAGTTAACAATCAATTCGTTATAAAACACTGATTTTCTGGGCGATATATCGTGTTGTTTATTCTGTTTCGAGCGTACATGTGGATCACTGTTGCAATGCTGCGCGCATTAACGCTTCGATAGCCTGTTCAGGGTTACCCTGCTGCTTTTCTACGAACAGGCGGATTTGTTTCGCGAAGGATTCAGACGTGTTCCCTTGAACAACAGCCAAAAATACGTCAATCCCTCCTGTTCCCAGCTGCTCGGCCTGTTGACTAAACGCTCGCCAAACCGATGCACTGTCGCCCGAATCATGTTTTTGCAAAGCCTTATCTACTGCATGATGAATGACTAACCCACAGGTGTAGTACAAGTCAAAACGCCCCTGTGTTGATGCTTGGCTTAGCGTCATCTTATCCAGCCCCTCAATACATTTGACCTTCGCTCGTTCAATTTTGCTTTTAACGTATAAGTCAGTATCCGGGTAGAGCGCTAACAGCGCTTTGGCTGCTAACCAATCGGCATGCCCTTCATGCAACCAGGCTTCATTGTCATTGCCGACCAACTCCACATCGCCGCTAAATTGATACAAATGAGCGACTTCATGAGCGAAGAACCAGAGGGTGTCATTCAAAAACTGACTGTCTTTTGTTTTTTGATGCAGAGTGTTCACGTTCCAATGCATGAATATTTGGTTTGGCAGCGTTCCACCCTGCGATGAGTGCCCATTAACATTGGCATAAGAGGCAAACAGAACCGGCTTTTTCCCATTGATTTTCCCTAGTTGTTGTTCGAAATGCAGCATCAATTCAGGTATATCTGTATCCAAAGCATGCTTCAT